>JABMQB010000262.1 GCA_013203525.1 Mariniphaga sp. | reverse complement strand
GGTTTAAGCGCTGTTTATGACTATGGCCAGAATGGCGTTGAACTAAAAAATAATATCAAAAAATATTGGTGGGACAGTATGGTTTTGCTTCATGAAAATGTAGTAGGCCTTGATTCAGCAATCTTTATGCATCCTACAATCTGGAAAGCATCGGGTCATGTTGATGCATTTAACGACCCCCTTATTGATAATAAAGATTCGAAAAAACGTTATCGTGCTGATGTTCTGATTGAAGATCAACTTGCCAAGTTTGAAGAAAAAATGAATAAAGAAGTTGCCAAAGCTGCAAAACGTTTTGGCGATACTTTTGATGAAAAACAATTCCGTGAAACAAATCAGCGAGTACTGGCTAATAAAGAAAAATTTGATGCGCTTCATTCTCGTTTTTCAAAAGCACTAAACGATAATAATCTTGATGAACTAAAACAAATTATAGTTGATGAAGGAATTGTTTGCCCGGTTTCGGGATCGCGCAACTGGACCGATGTACGGCAGTTTAACCTGATGTTTTCTACTGAAATGGGTTCAACTGCCGAGGGAGCGTCTAAAATATTCTTACGCCCTGAAACAGCTCAGGGAATTTTTGTAAATTACCTTAATGTGCAAAAAACCGGTAGAATGAAAATACCATTTGGAATTGCACAAATTGGGAAAGCGTTCCGAAACGAAATTGTTGCACGTCAGTTTATTTTTCGTATGCGCGAATTTGAACAGATGGAAATGCAGTTTTTTGTACGTCCGGGGAGCGAACTTGATTGGTTTGAAAAGTGGAAAACTACCCGTATGAAATGGCATAAAGCTTTAGGTTTTGGTGATGAAAACTATCGTTTCCATGAACATGAAAAACTGGCTCACTATGCCAATGCTGCCGTTGATGTAGAATATAAATTTCCGTTTGGATTTAAAGAAGTGGAGGGAATACATTCGCGCACTGATTTTGACCTTTCGCAACATCAGGAATATTCAGGAAAAAAAATTCAATATTTCGATCCTGAATTAAATAAATCGTATGTTCCTAATGTAGTAGAAACTTCGATTGGAGTCGACCGTATGTTTCTTCAGGTTATTTCAGCATCATATTGTGAAGAGCAAATTGAAAATAACGGGAAGGTTGATACAAGGGTGGTCTTAAAAATACCAACTGTTTTGGCACCCATCAAACTTGCAGTAATGCCATTGGTTAAAAAAGACGGATTGCCAGAAATTTCAAGAAATATTATTGACGAACTAAAATTTGATTTTAACTGCCAGTACGACGAAAAAGATTCAATCGGTAAACGATACCGCCGCCAGGATGCAATTGGCACCCCGTTCTGCGTAACTGTTGATCATCAGACGACTGAGGATAATACGGTTACAATCCGTTACCGAAATACGATGAAACAGGAACGTTTAGCTATTAGTGAAGTGGGTAAAATAGTTAGGGAACAGATAAGCTTTAAAGATTTATTTGCGAAATTGTAAGAACTTAATTCAAAACGTTGAAAAGGGTATTAATCATAACTTACTATTGGCCGCCAAGTGGAGGTGCTGGTGTACAACGTTGGCTTAAGTTTGTTAAATACCTTCCTCAATACGGCTGGGATCCAATTGTGCTAACTGTTGATCCTGACAAGGCTTCATACCCTCAGAAAGATGAAAGTTTGATTGAAGAAATAAATTCTGACATTAAAGTTTTTCATACAAATACTTTCGAACCTTATAATTTGTATAAAAAAATATCATCGAATAAGGAAACACCTTACGGGGGATTTGTGAACTCAGAAAAAAATAATTTTAAAGAGAAAGTATTGCGATGGATCAGAGGTAATTTTTTTTTACCGGATCCAAGAAAAGGGTGGAACAGGTATGCTATAAAAAAGGCTAAAGAACTTATTACTCAATATAGCATTGAAGTTGTTGTCACAACAAGCCCTCCGCATTCGACACAACTTATTGGATTAGAATTGAAAAAAAAGACAGGTATTAAATGGGTAGCTGATTTACGTGATCCATGGGTAGATATATATTATTTTAAACAATTATATCCTTCATTTATTGCAACCGGAATTCATAAGAATTTTGAAAGAAAAGTTTTTAAGTATGCTGATAATATTATAACTGTCAGCCCTCAGCTAAAAAGGATATTTAGTAATAAAGCTGAAAATATTTCGGATAAAATTAAGGTAATCCCCAACGGATTTGATGAAGAAGACTTTGCAGATTTTTACAAATTACCGGCAAATGAAAAATTCACACTTTCGTATGTGGGGACTATATCAGAAAAATATAATATTGATGGATTGATTAGTGGAATTCTTTTGTTGCCGGAAAGCATAAAATCAAATATTAAAATTCAATTTATTGGAAAATTGTCAAATGACTTATATGATTTGTTTAGCAGGGCAGGTTTAAAAGATTTAGTTGAAGTAATTGGTTATGTTGAGCATAAAAAGGCCATTAAATATATGTGCACTTCTCAATTGCTTTTATTGATTATTCCTAAAGTAAAGGATAATGAAGGTATATTAACAGGGAAAATGTTTGAATACCTGGCGACTCAAAAACCAATACTTTATATAGGACCAACAAATGGCGATGCTGCAAATATTATTGCTGAATGTGAAAGCGGAGATTCCTGTGATTATAATGATTCAGTTAAAATCAAGGAGGTGATACTTAAGCATTTTAATTCATTTAGCTCGAAGAATGTAACCCCAGTTATAAATAAGGAAATAGCAAAATATTCGCGGCAAAATTTAACAAAAATTGTTGCCGGTATTTTAGATTAATGTTTTTTTAAAAGTAACGGGTTATAGTCTCCTTTTAATCCAATCGGTTCTGAATTTCTGATTTGATCGGCAAGTAATATACTTTCCTTAGCATCTTTTAATCCAAATCCATTTCCATTTAAAATATTCTGATAAGTAACTGTATGTAGGTCGGTAAAGCCACCACTGAATTCAATTTCTTCACCATCAACCGTTATCGACCTGTAAGTACGCATATTTTTTTCAGTTGCCTGTTTTGGCAAATCATTGGAATCAAGGCTAAGGAACCATCTAACTCTGGCTTTTTCAAGTTGTAAAAATCCGGCTGCTTTATTTGGTTCATATAAATGAACAATATTTTGTTTTACACCTCCAAAAATCCATGTAATCATATCAAAAAAATGGATGCCAATATTGGTTGCTACCCCCCCCGATTTTTGAATATCACCTTTCCAGCTTTTAAAATACCACTTACCTCTGGTTGTAATATAACTCAAATCAATGTCATATATTTTATCACCACCCTCGTCAATTTTTTTCTTTAATTTTAAGATAGCCGGATGGTACCTGAGTTGTAAAACAGTATAAATCTTTTTCCCTGTTTCTGCTTCAATATCTTCAATTTCGATCATATCTTCAGGAAAAACAACCATTGGTTTTTCGCAAATTGCATCAGCGCCATAACGCAAAGCAAAACGGATATGTGATGCGTGCATATAATTTGGAGTACAAATACTTACATAATCAATTGGATTTCCTTTGCGATGTAAGTCGTCCATAAATTTATCCATATTTTCAAACTCGAGGAAGAAATCGGCATCAGGGAAAAAACTGTCAATTCTTCCCATTACATCAAACCGGTCGGTTGCACATACCAGTTTATTACCTGATTCTTTTATGGCTTTCATATGCCGGTCGGCAATGTATCCGGCGGCACCTATTAATGCAAATTGTTTCATTTTAAATATTAGAATTTATAAACTTTTTCAGAAGGAGATTTAATCAGATTTCGTAAATCAACGATAAGGGCTGAATGTTTTGAAATAAAGTCAGGATCAAATTCTGAATGATTTGTTGTTATTACTATACAATCATTACCGGATAATATATCCTGATTCAAACCTGTTGAATTAAAAGAATTACCTTCCGGTGTTTTTATTTTTTGAATAAATGGATCATGGTATGCTACAATTCCTCCTTTTTTAACTATTTCATCCATAATTTTTAAAGCCGGCGATTCTCTTTCGTCGTCGATATCAGGTTTGTAAGCAACGCCAAGAAATAAAACTTTACTGCCGTTTATTGATTTTTTTTGGCGGTTTAAAGCCGAGGTAATTTTTAAAGTCATTCTATGTGGCATTAACATATCAATGTGGCCTGCAGTATGAATCATTGTTAAATCGAAATTGAATTTTTTAGCGATGTGTTCTAAATAGAACGGGTCGAGTGGGATACAATGCCCACCAATTCCCGGACCAGGGTAAAATGCCTGGAATCCAAATGGTTTTGTTTTTGCAGCCTCAATAACTTCCCACATGTTAATATCCATTTTACCGCATAATAGGGTTAATTCGTTGATAAGGCTAATATTTACCAGGCGGTATGTATTTTCAAGGATTTTAACCATTTCGGCAACACGCGGTGAACTTACCAAATGAATTTTATCTATTGCTTTTTTATAAATGGCTTGGCCTATTTTTAAACCGTCGTCTGTTAAAGCTCCCAGAACCTTAGGTGTATTTTTAGTAAAATAATCCTTATTTCCCGGATCCACCCTTTCCGGAGAAAAAGCCAGCCAAAAATCTTCACCATGTTTTAACCCTGATTTATCTTCTAGTATTGGAAGCATAAAATCTTCAGTAGTTGTTGGATAGGTGGTACTTTCGAGGCTGATGAATGTCCCGGCTTTCATGTTTTTACCGATATCGGTGCAGGCAGAGCCTATAAAACTCATATCTGGTTTTTTGAAAACATCAAGCGGAGTAGGAACACAAATAATTATTGCATCACATTTTTTTATTAATGAAAAATCGGTAGTAGCCTCTAAATAACCATTGTTAACCACATTTTGCAAATCAGTATCATCAATATCACTAATATAGTTTAAGCCGGAATTTACTTTGTTTACCTTGTCGGTTGATTTATCGAAGCCTATAATTTTATTATTTTCCAATGCAAAACATACTGCTAAAGGTAACCCAACATAGCCCAATCCAATAATGCCAACCAGTTCCTTATTTTTTT
>JABMQB010000261.1 GCA_013203525.1 Mariniphaga sp. | reverse complement strand
TTTTTAGATAATCCTTTTGCTTTGGAATTAAAATCCCAATCAAGACTAAAATAATCCCAATCCAAAAATGATGAATCACAATATCAAAAATCTTCATATCAACCTCCGGAACAACTAAGATTGAAACTCTGATGATTAGGATAGTTAAAATCATAATCAAGCCAAACAAATCGCTTCTCTTCATAATACAATAATACAAAACCAATTTATATTTCTATCTAAACCCAAAACCAATTTAAACTATCTAATCTTCTTTTTCCTATGCAAGAACGAATTCAAAAAATAATCGCAAATTCCGGATATTGTTCCAGAAGAAAAGCAGAAGAACTAATCGAAAAAGGTGAAGTTGAACTTAACGGAGAAGTTGTGAAGTTGGGTGATAAGGCGACTCAAGAAGATAAAATTGTGATTAAAGGAAAGCCACTTATTTATTCAGATAAAAGTTTCTACTATATCTTAAACAAACCCAAAGGAATTCTTGTTACAAAAGATGACCCACAAAAAAGACGAACCATATATGATTTGAAATCAACGATAGCCTTGAAGAAAAAACTCGGCCAAAATTTAAATTATGTTGGAAGACTGGATGGGATGTCTGAAGGATTAATAATTCTAACAAGTGACGGGGAACTGAACAACCGACTGACGCATCCTAGTCATCACGTTGAGAAAACTTATCTTGTCCGAACCGAACCTAAAATAAAAGAGGAAGATATTTTAAAATTGAAAAACGGGATTCTAATGGATAACGCAAAATTCTTCGCCAAGGTTTCAAACATTAAATTGAACACATTTTATATAACAATAGCAGAGGGTAGAAATCGGATTATAAGAAAAGCTTTGGCTAAGCTTGACTACGAAATTTTTCAACTGAAGCGAGTATCTGTTGGGAAAATTGAGTTGGGAACCCTAGAAGAAGGCGAAGTAAGAGAACTTAACCAGAAAGAAATTGATTCTTTGATAAACTAAACTAATTGTAAATAGCAACCTTTAAAAATTAAAGTCGATGTTTTATTACATGCTCCTATAGTCTAGTGGCCAAGGATGCTGCCCTTTCACGGCAGTGACCCGGGTTCAAATCCCGGTGGGAGCGTTCTGATTTGAACCCTGTGCTTCAAATGGCCCGAAGGGTCTGCAGCTTGCTGCCGAGGTGGGAGCGTTATATCTTTTTTTATCTAGTTTTATATCTTATTACAAACTAGTATCAACAGTCACTCGACATAATAGAGGTATATGGAGCAAGTGGCTGTTGATAATTATGGCTTTGTATATTTAATCAAATGTAACATAATGTTATGATATTGCAGACAGTTGACATTATTTTTTTTAAGAAATATTATTATTATAAATGAAAACCTATCTACTCTATCTAGACAATACTTAAAAAGTATAACCAGCAACGACAAACTGAATTAAACAAGTAACATCTACTATATGGTATCAAAAAGGGATAAAAACTCTATAAATTGTCCTAAATAGCAACATTTATAAGCAATTAAATCTTAAAATAGGTATGGTGACTAAGAATGATGTATTTGAAATTGTGTATAAAAATCAGGCTTTGATTAAGCCAATAGAGGTTGTAAGAAATTTAAATAAGAGCGAGTCGGAGTATAAAAACATTCATAGAATTTTAAACGAATTAGTTAAGGAAAAATTACTTATAAAAAAAGATTCTGAATTTGGAATAAAAAAATCAGAGAAGTCAGAGCTTTTATATAATTTAATTTATTATTGCGTTCACAATGGAATTAATTACAATCTCCTATTAGATAAAAATTTAACAGAATTTATTTATGAAGCTTTAGGTAAAGAGGAACTTCAACAGACAAATATAAATTTGAGTCCTAAGACTTTTAAGAAATATATTGATATTCTGAATAAGTATGGATTAATTTTGATAAGTTCTAGAAAGCCATTGAAAGCAAGAATTTTTGATAATGTTTTAATAAATAATTTATTGGTTTATTTCGATTTTAAAACAAAGCCCTTAAGAAATTACTCTATTAATTATTTAGATGATATAGAAAAAGAATTGGTGTTGTATAAAAAATT
>JABMQB010000260.1 GCA_013203525.1 Mariniphaga sp. | reverse complement strand
TTCCATGGAAATCCTAAAAGGTTTAAAATTTTTATTCCTGCATCCGATTCTATTAAATAGCCATTGTTATAAATCAAAATAACAGAATCTGTTTTTTCGGAAATAGAATATCTTTTTTTGAATTTTTTTCCCGTTGCCGATTGTAATGAAGCAAACCGAAATCGCTTTTTCTTATCGAGTCTGATAATAAAATTAACCGATGTATTACATAAATTGCAATATCCATCGAAAAGTATAATCGGATACATATTGTAAATAACGAAAATGTGATATGTAATGTTTAGGATGTATTTCAGAAAATTTCCGGAAAGAATCTGGTTAAATCCAAAGTATCATCCATTAATATCTGTTGTTTTTTTAATTTAATGGCAAGATCTTCTATTAGCGGAAATTTATCAGGCTCGTCACAAATGTCGGTTAGTTCTTCCGGATCATTTTTTAAATTGTATAAACGATATTTTTTAGCTTCGGGATAAAGAATCAGTTTGTAATTTTCTGTCCTTATCATTCGTTGTTGGTTTAAATAGGCTCCATAAATTTCATGATAATTACTTGTTGCATCCTTGCTTTTAATCATCGGTAAAAGGCTATTGAAATCAACATATTCTGGTTTATTAATACCTGCAATATTAAGTGTTGTAGCCATCAAATCCTGAAGGTAAACCTGCATTTCCCGTTTTTCATTTTTGGGAATATCGGGACCGGCAATTATTAAAGGAACTCTCATGCTGTGGTCGTACATATTTTGTTTGCCCATCAATCCATGGTTTCCACAGCTTAAACCATGGTCGGCACTAAAAATGATATAAGTATTTTTGTCTTGTCTGGTTTTTTTAAGGTGCGAAATAATTTTTCCAACTTGTTCATCCATATGTGTAATTATTGCATAGTATTCTTGCCTGTGTACTTTTACAGAATATTCAGTTCTAGGAAAAGGTGCAAGCCTTTCGTCCCTTAACGATTCCGTACATCCCATTTCATTTTTGAATGGATATTCCGGTAAATATGAGTTAGGTATAGAAATGTTTTCAAGTGGATATTTATTGACAAATTCTTTTGGCGATTGCCTGGGATCGTGAGGAGCATTAAATGCAATATACATAAAAAATGGATTTTCTTTTTCTTTTGCCTGATTTAAAAATTCTATGGTTTCGTCACTAATAACTTCACTCCAGTGTTTTCCACCTTCCCAGAAACCACCCCATTTTGTTTGCCACGGCAACCAGGTTGAATTTTTATCTGATTGTGGGCGATTATATGATTCTTCAACTGTCGCTGGCATTCCTGGTCTTATTTGTCCTGTAAAATTGAAAATAGAATCGGCGGGATAATTCACATGCCATTTTCCTGTCATATAAGTTTCATAACCGGCCTTTTCCATTATCTGGCTCCAAAACATTTTGTTTTCTTTAAAACTATTATAGCTTGTATTCGCAATATTTTTTGCTCTCCATAACATTCTTCCGGTATTAAGCATTGCCCGGCTTGCAATGCACACCGCTCCATTCCATGCTCCCATATTATAGGTATGGGTAAATGTCAATCCCGAATGAACTAGTTTATCAAGGTTTGGAGTAATTACTTCATTATTTCCCAATGCGTTAATACCATGATATGTTTGATCATCGGCAAAAATAAAAAGGATATTAGGTTTTACGACTTCTTTTTTTTCACATGAATTAAAAAAAAGAAACAAAAAAAAAGGAAGAAAAATATATATTTTCATCTTAAAAAGTTTCTTAAAATTAAGATTTTTGAGGGAATTATTTATTTGTCTGAAAATCTTTTACGAGTCCTACAGTAAGCCAGTTTGCAAGTGCTCGCCTGTTATCTGTTACAATAAAGCGTTTTTGGTCACGTGCATGATTAATGTTTCCTAATTCGATATAAACAGCTGGAGGATATGTATTTCGAACCATGTAAAGGCCCCTTGAAGAAACGGTTCCGTGATATCCGCGCCCAGGTTGATTTTCGTTGTATTTCTGGTCGAATGTTTGCTGAAGTATTTTTGCAGCTTTTAAACCTGTTTTGCTTCGTTTGTCGTAATAATAAAAAACATCAATATTCTCACCCTGGCTTCTTGAATCAACATGAACGGCGATCATTCGCTGAAATTTGTTTTTATTTTTCAGGTAGAGGTTGTTAACAGCATTTTTTCGTTGCCTGAGCCTGGAATTTTGGTTCAACGGGATTTTTAAATTTGGATAACAACGTTCATCTTTGTCTGGTTTTAAAAATTCATCATCTCTAATTCCGTCATTTGGGTCGCGAGTGATCATATATACTGCGGCTCCTTTTTCTATAAGATTCCGGGCAAGACGTAATGTAACATCATAGGCATATTCATCTTCACAAAGCGAATGGCTGCCATATTTTCCCATTGCACCGGGATCAGGTCCACCATGGCCAGCAACAAGGTAATAAACAGCACCACTTAAATCATTTGAAGTAATGGCCACATCTTTATATTCGTCACCAAAAATTTCATAGGTACGAATAACAGTTCCATCAGGTTTTGAATCTGTTTCAACAATTTCAGCATCAACCGGGATTTTATACATATGCCCTGATAATAATGAATTATTTTTGCCCAACGTAGTTTTGTTCATGGCAATAAATTCATTTACATATTCTGTTGGTTGTAATCCATGCCTACGTAAAAGAACATAAATTCCGTCTCCTTTTTTTGCTTCAACCATTCGGTAATTCTCTTGTGAAACAACCGTGAGTAC
>JABMQB010000259.1 GCA_013203525.1 Mariniphaga sp. | reverse complement strand
GTTACAACACCTGAAGTTTCTAAAAAATCAGCAACCGTTAACATTGAAACGACAATAAAAAACTCATTAGGAATTTCTGTAGATGCACTTTTAAAATCAATTATTTATAATCCTGAAGGAAATATTGTTGCTCAAACCGAAACCAATCAAAATGTTGTGGAAGGAAAAAATGTGGTTATTACTCATGATATTATTGTCGAAAATCCTCAACTATGGAATATTACTGAACCTCAACTTTATAAAGTGGTTTCGGAAATATATCAGGATGGGAAAAAAACCGATAGCTATGAAACACCTTTAGGTATACGTTATTTTGAATTTGATCCGTATGAAGGATTTTCTCTTAACGGTGAAAAAATGAAGTTATTAGGTGTATGCCAGCATCACGACCTGGGTTGTTTAGGATCTGCCATCAATACCCGGGCCCTTGAAAGACAGCTGGAAATATTGCAAGCGATGGGTTGTAACTCAATCCGCACGTCCCATAATCCACCAGCCCCTGAATTACTTGATCTTTGTGATAAAATGGGTTTTATTGTTCAGGATGAAACCTTTGATATGTGGCGAAAAAAGAAAACTCCATACGATTATTCACGTTATTTCCCTGAATGGCATGAGCGTGATTTGACCGACCATATCCTGCGCGACAGAAACCATCCTTCAGTAATGATGTGGAGCATTGGCAACGAAGTATTAGAACAATGGGAACATGTTGATGCCGACACCCTTGATATTCAACAAGCAAATTTTATTCTAAATTTTGAAAAAAATGTTGACCCTGATATTATAAATTCAGGTGAAATGTCGGTAAACTCACTACTAACAACTATGATGGTTAATATAGTCAAAAGCCTTGATACAACCCGCCCGGTTACATCTGGTTGCAATGAGGTTAATCCATGGAACAACCTTTTTAAATCTGAATCTATGGAATTATATGGATTTAATTACCATCATGAAAACTATGCCGATTTCCATGAAACTTATCCGGGAAAAAGCTTTTATGTTTCTGAAGCTACTTCCGGATTAATGACCCGTGGTTTTTACCAAATGCCTTCTGACAGTATTTTAATCTGGCCCGACAGTTATCCACCAAGTGGGAAACCAATCGGAAATGATGAGAATCAATGTTCTTCTTATGATAATTGCCACGTACCCTGGGGATCGACTCATGAAGAAAGTTGGAATATGGTCAAAAAATATGACCACATTGCCGGAACATACATCTGGACCGGATTTGATTACCTGGGAGAACCTACTCCTTACTGGTGGCCATCGCGTAGTTCATACTTTGGGATAATTGATCTGGCTGGTTTTCCAAAAGATGTTTATTACATGTACCAAAGCGAATGGACTGATAAGGATGTACTTCACATCTTTCCGCATTGGAATTGGGAACCAGGACAAATAGTTGATGTATGGGCTTATTCAAATGCCAAAGAAGTTGAATTATTCTTAAATGGAAAATCGTTAGGAACAAAAAGTAAAGAAAGCGATGAACTGCATGTAATGTGGCGCATTCCCTTTGAACTCGGTACAATAAAAGCAGTTTCACGAACTGATGGACAAATTGTCCTTGAAAAAGAAATAAAAACTGCTGGTGAAGCAACCCAACTAATAGCCACTGCCGATAGAAGTAAAATTTCTGCTGATGGTTATGACCTTTCTTTTGTAACGGTTGATGTTTTAGATGAAAATGGAAACTTTGTTCCTGATGCCGATAACCAGATTAAATTTGAGATAGAAGGCGATGCAAAGATTGTTGGTGTCGATAATGGCAATCCTGTCAGCCACGAATCTATGAAAGGATCAACTATAAAAGCATTTTATGGTAAATGTTTGGTTGTGGTTCAGGCTGGTGAAAATCCCGGAGAAATAACCCTGACTGCTTCCGCAAATGGAATAAAAAACACTTCCGTTAAAATTAAATCAAAAAAATTATAGTATCATGAAGAGATTAATTATAGCAATCACTTTATTGTTTTGTGCCGTTTCTGGTTATGCTCAACTTCCTCTGGCATCGGGTGCATCCAATCAGGCACTACTAAACGAACCCATTGACATCAGCGAAGATTTCAGAAATTTTTCAAATACTTATTTTATAGCCGACAGTCTTTCTTCTTTTAATCCTGAAACAGGACAAGGGGAAGTAAAATGGATGCGGCATTTATATCAAACCAGGCAGGCTTTTAATAATATGCTGGCCTTTTTAACTCCTGTTGAAGGGAACGAATTCCCCGGCGTTGAATATGCAGCACATCCGGTATTGCCTTTCTCTCTTGAATTTGTATCTCCAAAAACTGTCCGGGTAAAAATGAAAACTGGTTTTGAAGCCAAAGAGGATGAAGAATCGCTTATGCTAATCAACGGATTTGCACCAAAAGACGATTCATGGACTTACAGTAAAATTGAAGGTGGTCATAAATATTCCAGCCCTTATGGTTCAGTCATTATCCAAATAAATCCGTGGCATTTAGAATTTTACGATGCAAAAGGTAAACTTCTCACCGGCACATACCACCGAAGTGACAACAGCGAAACCTTTACTCCGGTGGTACCTTTTTCATTTGTACGAAGGTCAGCCGATTATTCACGAAGTGTAGCTGCTTCATTTACTCTTTCTCCGGGAGAAAAAATCTTTGGCTTTGGCGAATCATTTAAAGGATTTGACAAGCGCGGGCAAAAAGTAGTACTCTGGACCGATGATTCAAACGGCGTTCAGAATGAAACGATGTACAAGCCTATTCCATTTTATTTGAGTAACAGGGGATACGGAATGTTTATGCATACATCGACACCCATAACCTG
>JABMQB010000258.1 GCA_013203525.1 Mariniphaga sp. | reverse complement strand
GAAAAAATAGTTAATATGAACTATGCTGCTGTTGAAGCAGGTGGGCTAAATGTTAGCGAAGTTAAAGTTCCTGCTGAATGGAAAAACATTGACGTTAAGACAGTAGAAACTGACAAAGACCGTCCGTTGTATATTTCAAGTATAGTTGATGTTATCAACGCTCAAAAAGGTGATGACCTTCCAGTATCCACTTTTGTTGGTTCTGAAGATGGTGCATTTGAACCCGGAACCGCGAAATACGAAAAAAGGGGTATTGCTGTAAATGTTCCTGAATGGCAAGCTGATAATTGTATCCAGTGTAACCAGTGTGCATATGTTTGCCCACATGCTGCTATCCGGCCGTTCTTGTTAACCGATGAAGAATACGAAGCTGCACCCGAAGGTACGGTTGTTAAAAAAGCTACTCCAACAAAAGTATTTGATGGATTAAACTTTAAAATTCAGGTTAGTGTTCTCGACTGTACAGGTTGTGGAAACTGTGCCGATGTTTGCCCATCGAAAGTAAAATCGTTAGTTATGAAACCACTTGGAAGCCAACAAGATGAAATTCCAAGATGGCTTTATATGGATGAAAAAGTTTCGTTAAAAGAAAACGTTGTTGATAAAACCAAATCAGTTAAGAATTCACAGTTTGCTCAACCATTGTTCGAGTTCTCAGGAGCTTGTGCAGGATGTGGTGAAACTCCATATGTAAAACTAATCACTCAATTATACGGCGAAAGAATGATGGTTGCCAATGCTACAGGTTGTTCATCAATATATGGTGGTTCAGCACCTTCAACTCCGTATTGTAAACATAAAGATTCAGGCCACGGACCAGCATGGGCTAATTCACTTTTCGAAGACAATGCCGAATATGGCTTTGGATTTGCCGAAGGTGTATCGGCTCAACGCGACCGCATTGCAATGATTATGAGTGATGCTTTATCCAATGGTGCATCGGCTGATGAAAAAGAAGTATTCAGCGAATGGTTGGAAAATAAAGATAACGCAGAAGGATCAGTACTAGCATCAGCAAAAGTAGTTGATACTATTTCAAAAAATGACAGCACTTATGCAAAAGAAATTGCATCGCTTAAACAATACCTCGTTAAAAAATCGATCTGGGTATTTGGAGGCGACGGTTGGGCTTATGATATCGGTTACGGTGGTTTAGACCATGTAATGGCATCGGGCCAGGATGTGAACGTTTTGGTTATGGACACCGAAGTTTACTCCAACACAGGTGGGCAATCATCTAAAGCAACTCCAATTGGTGCTGTAGCAAAATTTGCTGCATCGGGTAAAAAGATCAGGAAAAAAGACCTGGGCGCAATGATGATGACCTATGGTTATGTATATGTTGCTCAAGTTGCAATGGGTGCAAACCAAACGCAGTATTTCAAAGCTTTAAAAGAAGCTGAAGCTTATCCGGGGCCATCACTTATTATTGCTTACTCACCATGTATTAACCATGGATTAAGAGCAAGTATGGGTAAAACTCAGGATGAAGAGAAACGTGCTGTTGAATCGGGATACTGGCATAATTTCCGTTTTAACCCACTTCTAGAAGCTGAAGGGAAAAATCCATTCCAACTAGACTCAAAAGCACCTGACTGGAGTAAATTTCAGGAATTCCTCGATGGTGAAGTACGTTATACATCATTAAAAAAATCGTTCCCTGAAACTGCGGATGATTTATTCCAAAAAGCCGAAGAAAATGCCAAATGGCGTTACAACTCATACAAACGTATGGCTTCAATGGATTATTCAAAAGAAGTTACTGAAGAATAAAAACCCATTATATATATTTAAAAGCCGTACCTATTTATAGGTGCGGTTTTTTTTATACTAAAAAAATCACTAATTTAGAATCAATTATAAATATTCAATTTGTTTTAGAATAAAAAACTCTCAATAATAATCAATCTGATATTATGAAAAACCTCAGCTTTTCAATACTACTTTTCATTGTTGCTTTTTTATTAAGCGGGGAAAATCAAGCTCAAACTGATTTTCGAAAAGGATACATTATCACTACTGAAAGAGATACTATTCAAGGTTTAATCGATTATCAAAGTGAAATAAAAAATTGCAAAATTTGTGTTTTTAAAAACGATATGGATACTCAGCCTCTTTCACTGAGCCCTGAAGATATATTAGCTTATAGATATAATAATGAGAAATTATATGTGCGCAAGGAAATCAATAATGATTCTATCACAAAATTGGTGTTTATTGAATTTATCGTTAATGGAATAATTGACTTATTTTTTTATGCAGATATAAGTGGTAGCTTCTATTTTATTGAAGAAGGAAATGGGACTTTAAACTATCTCAAAATTGAAAATAAAATTGCATCAAACCTGAATAATAAAAATAAAAATTATTACTTCAATTTCAAAGAATATATTGGTATTTTAAAAATTGTATTTAAAGATAATCCTGAATTATATCCACTCATTGAACATACGAAATTAAATCATCAATCATTGGTAAAATTGTTAAATAAATACCATAATATTAATAGATCAAAGGAAAATTATGAGCTTTATGTAAAAAAAATACAAATCGTAAAAATTGGGTTAAGTTTGTTTACTTCTTTAAATTCAAATAAAATTAATGTTTACGAAGGCAAATTTGATGTACCATATGAAAAGGAATATTATCCTACCTTTGGAATTACTGCAGATGTTATGTTTCCAAAATTTAGTAATAATTTTTCATTACAGCTAAGTGGAGATATTGGAAAACAAATTACTATCATTCATATAAAGAAGATTATTATTATTCAAATATGAAAGAAAAAAAAGTAGTTCAATCTTTATATGAGTTTAATATTAACTCAAACCAATTGATTTTTAGTGGTGGAATTAAATATATCTTCCCCATTAAACAATTAAAGCCATTTATTGTAGTAGGAATTGCCAACTCGTATTTAAATGATCTAAAAACAGAACGAACCATGACAACATTCAATT
>JABMQB010000257.1 GCA_013203525.1 Mariniphaga sp. | reverse complement strand
TTTGTTCGGGAGTGACTTTAAAATCAGTTTCAATAGTTGTTTGTATTTCAATCATTTTTCCTTCAGCAAGCTTTACGATTTCAGGGTATGAAACCCAGTAAGGAGAAGGAACAATTACTTCTTCGCCAGGGTTTACAATGCTAAGTATTACATTGGCAATAGATTGTTTTGCACCGTTGGAAACAACTATCTGATCCGGTTCATAATCAAGGTTACAGTCTCTTTTTAGTTTGCCGGCTATGGCTTTACGCAGTTCGGGAAAACCTGAAACAGGCGTATAATGAGTGTGATTATCATTAATCGCTTTTTTTGCTGCTTCTTTTATATGTTCCGGTGTATTAAAATCGGGCTCGCCAATACTTAATGTTATTACATTGTGTCCTTCTGCTTTTAAATTTCTGCTTAATCGGGTCATTTCCAAAGTTGCAGATTCCGATAAATTATTGACCCTATCTGATAAATTATTGTGCTTCATTATAAAATATGTTTAGAATTTATTAAATTGACTTGCAAAGATATAAAATAAATATCCTGAAATTTATAATCATAATAATTCAAATGAATTAAATTTGTAAATTGCAGTTTTTTTGGGAATCTAAAATATTAAGCAAATGTCCGAATTTTTAGAAATTTTAAAGTACATTTTACCATCTTTGGTTTTACTTGTTGCAGTTTATTTTATGTTAAGAGAATTTTTTAAAAACAACAGGGAGAGATTCTTAGATGAGATGAAACTTGCAAGTCAGAAAGTAATAACTCCGATTCGCTTACAAGCATACGAGAGGATAATTTTATTACTTGAAAGGATTTTGCCCGGAAGTATTATTCTTAGAATAAATCAACCCGATATTACAGCCTTTCAGTTACAAACCTCTTTGATAAAAACAATCAGGGAAGAGTTTGAGCATAATTTATCACAGCAGCTATATATTTCTTCTCAGGCATGGGAGTTGGTTAAAAATGCCAAGGAAGAAATGATAAAACTTATAAATACTGCTTCAACTAAAGTGGATGATAAAGCAACAGGTACTGACCTTGCAAAAATTATTTTTGAAATATCGCTGGAAAAGAAACACTCTACAGTTGATGCTGCTATTGAGTTTGTTAAAAATGAAATCAGGAAGACATTTTAAAGATGCCTGAATTATAACTATATATTTTACAAGTTTGACGTTTGACGTTTGACTGAAAAATATGAATCATTACAATAACAAAAATAATATATGATAAACAGAAGGAAATTTTTATCAGGTTCTGCGCTTGCTTCTATGGGGCTTTTGTTATCTCCATCGCTAAAAGCGGAAACATTACGAAAATTACATTTTCACGGTATTGGAAATAACGAACAGACGCCATTGGTCGTTTCAACCTGGCAACATGGATTAGCTGCTAATTATGCTGCATGGAAAATTTTAAAAAAAGGAGGTTCTTCTTTGGATGCCGTTGAACAGGGTGTTCGGATTTCAGAAGCCGACCCAAAAGTCTCAAGTGTTGGTTATGGTGGTAATCCCGACAGGGACGGAAATGTAACTCTTGACGCATGTATTATGAACAAAGACGGAGATTGCGGATCAGTAGCTTTTCTACAAAATATTAAACATCCAATCTCAGTAGCACGATTGGTTATGGAAAAAACCCCACATGTTATGCTTTCCGGAAAAGGTGCTTTACAATTTGCTATTGAAAATGGATTTAAAAAAGAAGATTTACTTACGGAAAAAGCCAGAGTAAGATGGGAAAAATGGAAAATAAAATCAAAATATGAGCCGGTAATAAACATAGAAAACCACGACACAATTGGCATGCTGGCTATTGATAATTACGGAGATGTTGCAGGTGCCTGCACAACCAGCGGTCTGGCATATAAGATGCATGGCAGGGTTGGTGATTCGCCGATTATCGGGGCAGGCATGTATGTTGATAACGAAGTTGGCGGAGCAGTTGCTACAGGAGTTGGCGAACTGGTTATGAAAACATTGGGTACTTTTCTTATTGTGGAATTAATGCGTAATGGAAAAACTCCGCAGCAGGCATGCGAAGAAGCAATTAAAAGAATTGCTGATAAACAAAAGGATTACAAAAAATTC
>JABMQB010000256.1 GCA_013203525.1 Mariniphaga sp. | reverse complement strand
CAATTTCGGCTTCCTGACTTTTGGCGGTGAGCATGATAATTGGAAGTTCAGGTTTTGTTTTTTTTATTCTTTTACAAACTTCGTAACCATTCAGTTTTGGAAGCATTATATCGAGTAAAACAAGGTCGGTTTTTTCATTCACTGCTTTCTGATATCCAGCTTCACCATCGTACGCAACGATAACTTCATAATCACGGGCTTCAAGGTTGAATTTCAGGCCGGTGACCATGTTTTTTTCGTCTTCTATGATTAGTATTTTTTTCATTGGTTTACATTTTTGTTATTATACCCCCTGTTTCGGAAGTGTCCCGGTCGAGCCGTGCCACTGTCCTCAACTGTCCCCCTCAATTGAGGGGGACAGTTTGAGCCGCAATCCGTCAACTGACGGATGAGGCGAAAACAGGGGGTAACACGTATTCGTCATTCTTTTGTATGTCAAAATTTATTATCATGTTTACATCATTAAATTCAATACTACAATTTAAAAGGTATGTTGATTGTAAAAGTACTTCCCTTCCCAATTTCGCTTTCCACCTCAATCGTTCCTCCATGTGCCTCAATAATTTGTTTAGTCAAAGTTAATCCCAGGCCGCTGCCACGGGTCTGGACTCCTCTCGTTTGAGGTACACGATAAAATTTATCAAATATTTTTTTTAACTCTTCCTTTGTTATTCCTACTCCGTTATCGGTGACCGAAATCAGGGCTGAAGCTGAATTATTATGAACCTGCACTTGTATCAATTTCCTGTTTTCTGAATATTTCACTGCATTGCTCAGCAAATTCAACAACGCCTGCGAAATTGCATCTTTGTCTATTTTGAGAATAACAGGATAATCCGGGAACTCCATCTTTATCTCAAAACCATTATCGCGTATATGGAATTTATACGCTTCCAATGAACTTCTGACAACTTCAACAAGATCAGCTTCTTCGAAATAATATTTTTTTACTCCCGTATCCATCTTCGAAAAATCAAGCACATTGTTGATGAGATGAGTGAGCCGTTCACTTTCTTTCCGGATGATACTGTAAAACTCTCTCCGTTTTTTTTCATCTGTAACAATTCCCGAATCAAGTGTTTCACCAAACATCCTTATGAGCGCGAGGGGCGTTTTCAGCTCGTGTGATACATTTGAAACAAATTCTGATTTCATACGCGATACCTCCGACTCGTGGATTACAGCACGTACCATAACAACAAATCCAATGAGCATAACTACAATGATTCCTGCAAAAAGCATCAGGTAGAGTTGCCTCTCATTTCCTACGAGTTGGTCAATCGATTTTCCATCTTTGTCAAACAAGGCCACCTTCCAGTTGACAAATAGCTGTAAGAAATTTTCAGCTACAAGGTAATTTGACAAGGCCTGGTTATGCTGGATATATAACAAACTATCGTTGTTGCTCAGAATACCTACAACTATATCTTTGCCCAGTTCCACCGAAGTCAGAATTTCCGGAAATAGATTTAATAGGATATAGTCTTTTTTAAATTGGAAACCCAGGGCTGTTAATTCAGACTGTTGAAATGCAGCTGGTAGCTTAAAAAAACTGAGTTGAAGTTTGGAATTATATTCATTTGGGGAAATGTTAAACGAGTGTAATTCAGAAGGTGCTCCATACCTGAGTTTAGATTTAATTTCGGATAAAACATTTTGATTAATAAGCTCAATAAACCTGATTTGTTCAAGCAGTCTGTTTCCTCGGATTTTTAAATCATCAATATTTTCTTCATGATCGTTTCTGTAAATATTCGAAACTTCATATTCCCGGATTTCTGTACTTGCAAAGTTCAGGTAATAGAGATATTCTCCTCCTTCAAGATCCCATGGATGGTCAAGCAATTGCTGATAGAGTTCAAGCGAGGCATTATATTGTTCCATTTCAACTTTTAAGGCCTTATATCCATCTGTAATTTGTGAAAGTGCAATTATCGGAGCCGGGATTTTTCCTATGGTTGTTTCTTTATTTCCCTCCTCCAGAATCTTTTTGTATATGTTAATACCTGTTTTATATTTCCCGTTTTTAAAATAGCAGCGCCCAATCCGCGACAGAATTAAAGCATGGTCACTGGAAGAATTTGTTTGGATAAGTGCCTTTTGATAAAACATGATTGCATCAACATAATCTTTACTGATAAATTCGGCTTTTTCTGCCAAATTAAAATTGGAAGTGGCTTGTGGATTTATTAAAGAAAAGGATTCTGCTATATTATTCCATCCAAGTGAAACAGAGGAAGAAAGTAAACCTCCATCCGTTTTAAGCAGAAACAGATTTTTGAAAGCCGGATTTTCTGATTCTATATTCCGGAGCCATTCTTTCAGGTCAGTATTATTTTCAGGTTTAGGAAATGATTCATTGACACTGTTCCGCAGGCTCGCTTCATCCTTGAAAACTTCGCTTTCCAATTTATCCCGTACTAAACTAACGGTACCTTTATACTTTGTTTGAAGGTTTTCTGCTTTTTGATTGATTGACTGTAAACTCAGATAACTAATGATGGCACCGGGAATCAAAATCAGGATGAATCCTAGCAAAAGGATTTTTGTTTTAGGAGTAATATGTTTAAGAAATTCAAACATGGCCTAAGATATTAATTTTCAGAGTGAAAATCAATAAATTAATTGTAAAAATATGTGAAGTTATGTTGTGAAATGTTGCAATGGATCTTGATTCTGCCGACCCTTTATATATATTTAAAACGAACCTTAAGTTAATATGAACGATTCCTTATCACTATAATGAAACCAGAAGGCATATAAGGTTTCAAAAACAGCCGAAAGCTTTTGCTCCCGGCTGTCCGCCATATGGATTATTTATTTCAATTCAGTTTATTTAATCGTTTTATTTGAAAGCAGATTATCTCCGCGCAAAATATTAATTCTCTCCTATTATAACCTATTTTAAAATCATTATTTAAAAATCAAATTCAAGCGTCCATAAATTAGTGGATCGAATTCTTTTGCTAAATATAAGGTTTTTTCCATCCGGCGATAATCTGACATCTCTAATATAATTATTAGAATCTGATAGCTCTTTACCAAAAGGTTTTTTCCCCATAGTGTTTATATCGAAGGTATAGAATTGTTTGCTTACACCCCAGGGTTTACTTATATCTTCGGTTGTAAGGGATAATAATAAAGTTTTTCCATCCGGAAAAAAATTAAGCCCTCCATACCATGAAAAAGATTCTTTTTCAGTAGCTTCCCATAATAGTTTAGGTTCGGCGCTTTTTAACTGCATGCTATATAATTCCTGTTGTACTCCATCTCCCACTTCTCCTTCAAAAAATGCCAGTGTGGTTTTGTCTTCAGAGATGCTAAGATGATAAATTTGTTTCTTAGTTTTATATACTGTTTTTTCTTTGCCGGTGCTTATAGTTTGTTGAAGGATTTTATTGCCAAGCGGATCAACATAGAAAATAGTGTTTTCCGGGCCAAATACTTTCCACGTATTACCTTTCAGCAACTTTTTGTCCCCAGTTTCAATATTTACAATAACTAGTTTTTCGTTACCTCCGTAATGTAAAAGTATGCTTTTACCATCTGCTGACCACTGAGGCGATTCCCAGCCACCTGGTCGTTCAAGGATATTTAGTTCAAGATTCAGATTTTTTTCATTTCCTGTTTTTAAGTCATGAATAATTATATCGTCACCATATTGGTAATTGTCATCTATTCTTCTTGAGATATAAGCTATTTTGCTACCATCAGGCGACCAGAAAGGAGTCGTAAATATCCCGGGCTTGTTATCTGTTAAAGAAGTAGGATTTTCAAAAATACTCTCATCTGGGTTTATTGTTTCATGGAAAATATTTGAATATGTGTTTGAGGATAAAAACACGAATTTGCCGTCATTGGTAAATCCTAAACTATAATAGTTTTCCGTGATGCCTTCATAAATAAGTTCCGGTTCATCCACTTTTTTCCCATCTTTAACTTTAACGGTCCAGAGCGCAGGATGTCCTGATCGAGTACTGGCAAAAATAATTTTTTGCCCATCAGGCGTCCACCTTGGAGCCCAATCAGCTCCAGGGAAGGATATTAATTTATCTTCATAGCTACCATCTACTGCAAAAATATGAATATCACGGGGTTCTAAGTCCTTGCCGAGACTTGCAACTACATATTTCCCATCAGGCGATATTGATGCTCCACCACAAGGACACTGATCTCCCAGATTAATAATTATTTTAGCTGAACCATCTTTCACGGAAACTAACTGTAGGGTCATAATGTTTTCTGACCTGTCTGAAGCCTTTGCCAGAATATATTTCCCATCTTTGGTCCATTCCATTGGCCATGGACATCCTTCATCTTCTGTATTTTCTGCAAGAATCCGATCTTTACCAGTTTCCAAATTTTGTACCCGAAGTTGGGAGTTTTTACCTTCAATCCAAAAGTAGGCTAAAGATTTCCCATCAGGCGACCAGAGAGATTCATCGCCAAATTTACTAGGCGGCTTCCAGGTTCCTTCATTGGTAATTTGACGTTTCTTACCTGTTTCAAGATTATGAATAGCCATATTCCCTTTTCCCCAATCAACATAAGAAAGATACTTCCCATCGGGTGAAAGGGTGCCATAAAATCCGGGCTCAGAGTGTATTTTCTGAGCAATAACCTGGTTACTGATTTTAGTATCTGTCCTTGATAATGATAATGCTGCTAGTTTTTCCTGTGCTTTGGCAACTATTATCTGTTGATCGGGATATTCTTTTAAGACGGTTTGATAGGCTTTAGTAGCTTCTGAACGCCCTAACTTCTCATAACATAAACCAATGTGTAACAGTGCTTCAGCCGCAATTTCTCGTTGATCTGGAAATTCTTTAACAATTAATT
>JABMQB010000025.1 GCA_013203525.1 Mariniphaga sp. | reverse complement strand
GGTCACGGTTTCATAACAAACATGGTTACCGATTAAAACTTGAATATCGCAGATCAACAAAAATTAGCAATAATAAAATATCAGCAGAAGTTAAACAATTCGTTTTTAATCAGGATTTTATTTACCCTATTGGTAAATTTTTATTATTTTCAAAAGATGTCTTTGTTTTTCTCGGACCTTCAATGGAAATTTTCATGTATAATCTGGAATACGATTTTGTACATCACGGAAGCAATCTTAATGCAGATGCTTCAGGATATATGGTTTCTCTTGGAATTAATTCCGAATTCATTTACAAGGTTAACACGAAGCTTAATATAGAAAGTTTTGTACGGTCAAATTTACTTTCTGTTGTTTCTAAAGAATTTGATAGAAACAGATATGATGAATCATCTCCTCAACTTATGACTGTAGTTTCTGCGACGAATATTGATTTTGATCTTTCCATTCGTTATTATGTGTTCAAAAAACTTTCGGTAAAAGCGGGTTACAGGCTTGAACTGACCAGGATCAACAAATGGGAACCTTTCATTTCGTATAGTGACAATTTAATTTTTTCTTTAACATATAAATTCTAAATAATGAGATACAGAGTACATAGTTTTATAACACTGATATTTTTTGCTTTTATATTAATCAGTTGTGAAAAAATAATTATTCAACCGAATGAATCGAATCAAAATATTGAGGATTTTGAAGCTGCCTGGGAAAGGGTAAATACAGTTTATCCATATCTTGAACTAAAGCAAATAAATTGGGATAATATATATTTAGAATACCATCCTCGCGCAGAACAAGCGCATGGAGACGAAATCTATACTGTTCTTATTGAAATGTTGACAGAACTAAAAGACATGCATGTTCATGTTAAAACAGAAGGTGGAGAATATATGCCTACTTATTTAATGCCAAGATGGATAAAAGATAAATATGCATTTGATCCTATAGTAGTGAGAAATTATTTTGACCAAGAACTGATAATTACCGGCGAGGGAAGAATTGAATATGGAATAATTTCAGGTAATATCGGATATATTTTTATGGCAACTTTTGATGAAGATTATCTGATAAACTATTTCTCAGAAGCCCTTGATTTTGTCAAAAATACTAAAGCACTTATATTAGACATACGACATAATAACGGGGGATCGTATCAGAATATTGAAGCTGTTGTAAGCCGGTTTATTTCATCCCCGCTTGAGAAACCTGAATATTATGTACTTGGCGAATTAATTGACCTGCCTCCGTTTCAGCCTCAAGGTTTTTTTCAATATTTAAATCCTATGGTTGTGTTAATTAATGGAGTAAGTTACAGTTCGGGTGATTTTTTCCCTGATATAATGAAACAAATATCAACGGTAACTGTAGTAGGGGATACAACAGGTGGAGGATCATCGGGATCGACTTTTTCAGCTCCGGCCGAATATAAACTACCAAGCGGCAAAACAATTTTTGTTGGCACAACAGATCTTCGCCGTTATGACGGATTACCCTGGGAATGGATAGGCGTGGCCCCTGATATTCGTGTGCCCCAAACCGAAGAAGATATTAGTCAAGGGATAGATAAACAATTGGAGTATGCGATTAATTTTCTGAAATAATCTGAATTATTATAAAAGTAAAATCAATATCATATTAATTTGAGTTGAAAATAAATTATTTTATAAACTTTCAATTTTTTAATTTTTTATATTTGTGTTCGGCATTAGTATAACAAAATGATATAAATTGAACTAAATTAAATCAAATGAAAAATCAAAGAATTTTATTTTTAGGTTTTATAATTACAATTTTTATGTTTTTGGCATGTTCCAAAGACGAAGTAATTAATAATGAAATAGTAAGTACAAATTATGTAAGCATTGGCCTTACTGATGACACTCTGGGAATATCCATCGTTGCTATAAATGCAAAAGCCTCAGATCAAAATACAAATGTTAACTTCACAAAAGACACTATTGATGTTAGCCTCTCAGTTACCGGCTATAGCAATGGTGAAGCAACTATTACATTTAGTAATGAAGCAAAGGATAGCAAAATCTATTTTCTCAATAGTAATCAATTGATTGGTCAGGAGATGCTTTTATTTGTACCTACACTTGTAAATGTTAATGTTGGATCTGGCTATACTGGTATAGTTGCACTTGCTGCAATTGCAAGATAGATGTCAATTTCTCTAAAAATCCGGAGAAAAGAGTATAAGAATTGTAAACAGCTCCAATCTTCCTATAATTTTAGGAGTACCTAAAAATTCTTACCATAATTCAACTTATTTAAAACATAAGCTTTATAACTTTTTCCGATTGGTATATTTTTATCATTAATACTAATGTAATTTGGTGAAAAAGCCGTTATCTTTTCTATAGAAACAATATACAATTTATGAACTCTGATAAAACGCTCATCAGGTAAGTTTTTTTCTGTCACGCTTATTTGCTGCTTGGTCATATAAGAATCTTTGTTTGTATGTATTCTTATATAGTCCTTTAAACTTTCAATGAATAAAATATCTTTGAGCAATATTTTAATCATAGTTTTATTTCGTTTTATGTAAATAAACGGTTCGGATTCTACTTGCTTTATACTTTTATTGCTTAAAGTTTCAGGTTTTTTGTAGGATAAAAGTTTGTAAAATTTGTTTATTGCTTTACAGAATCGCTCAAAAGTAATTGGCTTAAGCAGGTAATCAAGAACATCAAGCTCAAAAGCATCAATTGCATAATTTCTGTAAGCTGTAGTAAAAATGACTGAAGGTGGATTTTGCAAAGTGTTCATAAATTCCAGTCCGGTTAGTTCCGGCATTTGAATATCAAGAAAAATCAGATCAATTTTATTGTTTTTCAGTATATCAAGGGCTTATATTG
>JABMQB010000255.1 GCA_013203525.1 Mariniphaga sp. | reverse complement strand
CCACAATTCTTTGTCCGCTATTCTCCGGAGTGAAATTAACTTCAAAACTGTGAGCAAATTTAAAAGGTTTCAAAACTTCGGCATTTGCATATCTTTCTACCGATGATTTCAAAAGCAGGTTATTATCGATTTTTGGCATTTTTAAAACCGGAATATTGGCCTTCTTAAGCCTCATTGTTTCGATAGGCGATCCGCCCTGCGAAATTTGTGCAATACTGTTAAATGATAAAAATATAAGTAGTATTAAAAAAGATAAATATTTTGTCCTCATTTGGCTTCTGTTTGTAACAAAGTTAAAATTAAAACAAAACCTCATATTATAACATTTAAAAATATTTCCAATTATTATTAACGAAGGTTTCAACTTTCTGCAAAATAAAACGTTATCATAATTGAATAAATAAATTTTGTTTTTAATAAAACTTTAGGATTATGAAAAAATTGTCAATCGTACTTTTAACTTGCTTTTTAATAGTTTTTATTTTCAGCAGTTTTTCTATCGAAAAATCAACTATTCCTCAGGAAAAGACAGTTGAGATTAAATCTCTACCTACTGAAGTTTCAAAAATAATTGAACAAAAATGTTTTGGTTGCCATAACTCTGAGTCAAGAAACGAAGATGCAAGGGAAGAATTAAGTTTTGATAAATGGGATGATTTGAATATGCTCAAGAAATTAAGTAAAACCAAAGAAGTTCATCAAACTGTTTCGGAAGGTAAAATGCCGCCAAAAAGATTTCTCGAAAGATTTCCCGACAGAAAACTAACAGAGGAAGAAGTAAAAGTTATAGTTGATTGGGCCAATAAAGAATTAGGAAAATAATTTTTTGTATTTCATATATCCCCGTTTTTTAACAGGGAATTCTATTTATTAACCCCTCTGTCAGTCATACGACCGACTGACATCTCCCCTAAAATTTAAGGGAGAATATAAGGAAACTTCTGTGGCCAGCCACGAAGAATTATAGTATAAAAACCAAGTATCATGAAAAAAATATTTTTATGTTTATTGTAGTAATTATTGTTGCATTTATTGCCTTACAATTCTTTCAACCTGAAAAGAATAATCAAGCCATAGATAATAATCATATTTTTAGTAGTACCGATATTCCGGCTCCAATTCAGGAAATTCTTAAAAGTGCTTGTCTTGATTGTCATTCAAATCAAACCCGCTATCCTTGGTACGACAGGATTTCTCCCGTTTCATGGTATGTAACCAATCACATTGAAGAAGGGAAAGAAGAGCTCAATTTTTCAGAATGGAAAAGACTTTCAGCTATTGATAAGATCAGCCTGTTAAATAAAATATGTGAAGAAACCGAAGAAAAAAAAATGCCCCTCAAAAATTATACAGCCATGCATAAATCTGCCAAACTAACTGATAAACAAATTGCTGAACTTTGCAATTGGGCCGAATCGTACGGAATGAAAATCTTCAAAGCAAATTTATAAGCTATTCAAAAACTTTTAAATATCCCCCAATAAACAATACATTTTTCAGAAGTTAACTTTTCCTACCTTTGCATATTATAAATCCTGATTATGAAACCACAGGCAATACAAATTATTTCTGATAATCTTGGCATTAAACAAATCCAGGTTGAAAAAACAATTAAATTATTTTCTGAGGGTGCTACTATTCCCTTTATTTCGCGTTACCGGAAAGAAGTAACCGGTAGCCTTGATGAAGTTAAAATAGAAAAAATTAAAATTCAGTTTGAAAAATTTGAAGAGCTGGAAAAAAGAAAAGATACGGTTTTAAAAACCATAGATGAACAAGGCAATTTAAATGAGGAATTAAAAGAAAGAATTGAAAATTGTTATGATCCCACCGAACTGGAAGATATCTACCTCCCATTCAAACCAAAAAGAAAAACAAAAGCATTGGTCGCACGTGAAAATGGATTGGAACCACTAGCTAAAATCCTGATGAAGCAATTGGAGAAAAATCCTGAAAACAGAGCCACAACTTTTTTAAGTGATGAGGTAAAAACTGTTAAAAACGCCCTTTCGGGAGCAAGGGATATTATTGCCGAATGGATTAATG
>JABMQB010000254.1 GCA_013203525.1 Mariniphaga sp. | reverse complement strand
TATATTTGTTTATCCGTACATTCCTGTACGGGTGTGTTTGGGGGTTAACATTTTTAAAAGGCAGCTACTGAGCTGCCTTTTTTCTTTTTATTTGAGAAATATATTACTCCAAATTACTCCACAAAGTTATTAATCGCTTCCCGGAACATGCAAGGCCCGTTTCACTATCCACCTTGCATTAATCCGTGATAGCTCAATGATGGTGGTGCCGTTAATTTTTAGTTTAAACGGCGAGCCAGACCAAGTCCGCTTACCAGCGGATGCCAACAAAAATCCTAAAGGCATAGGTGAAAAATTATGACAATTGCAGCAGTAAAAAAAGCCACTAATGGTAAATCAGTAACTCCTTCAATGGAAACCAAAAAGGATGAACAGGTAGTGAAAGAAAATCCAATTCTTAGCCTGGAGAAACGAATTCAGAAAGTTCAAAACCTGGGTATCGTGATTGAAAAGTGGAAAAAACTGAACGATGCTAAACAAAACCTTTCAGAGTTCCAATTGGGTAATGATGGGCTGAGTTCAACCATTACACTCAAGGATGCTTCCGGAAGGGAATTTAAAACAAGCCACAATATTGTGGTGTCAACAGTGCTGGAATCAGTGCAGGCAGTATTGGATCAGAAAATCGTAGAAGTTGAAGCACAAATCAACTTTGAATAACAGTGGAGGGGCTAACGCCCCTTTTTTGGTCGTTACCTGTTAACTTCTGTTTTGTCCTTTCCTACAGGCATGCTTTGCTATAGATTTGCCTGAAATAAATAATATATGGCAAATACAATACGCCGGAACCTGGCATTAAAAGAATACGATATCAAGGAAGATCCTAATGGTAAACAAATTATTTTCTCCATCCGCTTTGTAAAAAAAGACGGTGAAATAGTTTTCTTACCAAGGGCAGTAGCTTGCGGATTACCTTTTAACCTAAAAGAAAACCGGATGCGTGGTGTAGTTGCAGTTGATGAAGAACTTAATAAAATAGGCCATCCTTATCCGGTAAGTATCGATGGTATTATCCAATGGAATAATCAAAAAGTAATTCTATAATGAGTGCAGATGTAATGTTTAATGAATCCGGTATTCCGCTAATGGCTTTTGGAACAAGGCATTTTGCTACAACAACCGGTGTGCCTCTGAAATCTAAAAAGATATCAGAACCAAAAAATGATGACCCAGATACTACAACAGCAGGAGATATAACTATTTCATCCTGGGGATCCTCTAATGATTTTCCGTCAACCTCTGATATCACCATTAATAAAGTAGGAGTTTTAAACAGTGGATTAAAATTCATGCGGAATTTTACCATAGGTCAAGGAATCTTCCCTGTAATTGTTACAGGTTACGATGAAAAAGGAAATGAAAAATTAGAACAAGTTGATGATCCAAAACTCCGGGCTTTTGCCAACAGCCGGATGGTTAGAAGATACCTTGAAAAGTCAGTTCGGGATTACTTTAAGTTTGGTCCCTCCTTCGTTCAACTTATTCCAAATGAAGAAGGAACAAATCTGGTTGGAATTAATACAATAAATGCAAAATACTGCCGTCTTGGTGTAGCCGACAAGGCAGGTGTTATAAATAAATGTGTCGTATCTGGCCAATGGCCTGATACACCATCCGAAAGAAATTTTAAAGTCATCGATGTACTTGATGACTATGATCCGTTGGCTGATCTATTAAGAAAGAAAAACGCCAACCAGATTAAAAACAAATCATTTATTTATACCATCCGGGATTCATGGAGCAATAACGAATATTATAGCTGTCCAATATGGTACAGCTCTTACCTTGCAGGTTGGGTTGACATTGCCCTTGACGTTCCTAAATTCCTGAAAAAAGCATACGAAAATCAAATTTCATGGAAATGGCACGTTCAAATCCCATACGCATTTTGGGATAAGAAATTTCCAGAATCAAAATATCCTGATACTAAATTAAGGCAAACTGCTATATCTGATTATTTAGATGCAATCGAAGAAAACCTTACTTCACCGGAAAATGCAAACAAAACAATATTTACTTTTTTCGAAGTAAATCCTGTAAATCAAAAAATTGAAGAACAGTGGATTATAACTCCACTTGAAAATAAATTAAACGCAGAACAAAACCTTATATCAAGTGCTGCAGCCAATTCCGAAATATTGTTTAGCCTGATGATTAACCCAAATGTTTTAGGTGCAGGAATGCCTGGTGGTACCTACGCAGGAAATCAGGGAGGAAGTAATATCAGGGAAGCATTTTTGGTTAACATCGCCAACTCTTGGTTAGACTGCCAAAACCTATTAGACCCACTTGAAACGTTTGTCCGTTTCAACGGAGGAAAAGAAGATGTCGAATGGAGGTTCAAAAACACCATTCTTACAACACTTGATACTGGTTCAGGAACAACAAATACTTTAAGCTAATGTTAGTAAAAACTTTATCTGAAATCAAAGAATTCGTTACCATAGGTATAGGTAACGATTTAAACAGGATCCTTCCTCATATAAGCAGTGCAGAAAATGCTTATATAAAACCATTGCTCGGAACCGATATGTACGATGAACTACAAGAGTTTTACGATGCTGAAACTCCGGCAGTACCTACCGCAGTTCAGCAAGCAATGATTAAATTATTGGCTAAAGTCCAATTATCATTGGTAAACCTTGCTTACTATGTAGGATTTGATATCCTATCGATTTTAATAAACGACCAGGGATTTTCCCGGGTTGAATCCGAAAGATCCAAACCTCTTTTTAAATATCAGGAAGAAAACCTAAAAGCAAATTTTAAAAATAATGGCTTTAACGGCCTTGATGATGTCCTGGTTTTTATTGAAGCCAACATTACCCATTTTGCTGAGTTTAAAGCTCAACCAAATTGGACGGTTTTAAAAACTTCATTCCTGCCTACTGTTAAAATTGTTCAGGAAATTCCTTTTAACCTTAATGCAAGCAGGTTGGCATTTCTCAATATGAAGCCAATGGTTTCTTATATTGAAGATACAGCTATAAAAACTTTACTTGGATCCACCATCTACGATTACATTAAATCCGAAATGGTAAAAGATTCTCCTGCAGCTAAAGTAACTGCCATCCTTCCATATATACGTAAACCATTGGTTTACCTTGCCAGTGCTTTATTTATGGAAGAAACAGGTGCCGAATTAGG
>JABMQB010000253.1 GCA_013203525.1 Mariniphaga sp. | reverse complement strand
GAATAAGGTAGCGGGCAAACTTTAATACTATTCTCACTGATCCTTGTTTTCGTAATATTTTAAGTCTTTTATTTTCTGATCCAAAAGAGATGATTCACTGCCTTTTTCTTTTGCTTTCTGCCAAAATTCTTTTGCCTGTGATGTTTCTTCAAGCATTATTAAAATGTCGCCATAATGCTCAAGCAATACCGGATTATCTTCTCCTCCGTTATTAATTGCCGATTCCATGTAAAATTTAGCAAGCTGATAATTTTTTTTCTTAAACAATACCCATGCGTGTGTATCAAGATAAGTGGAATTATCAGGAAATAATTGTATCACCCTGCCACTCATTCTTTCAGCTTTATCAAGATTAATGCCCATAATGGAAAGGTAGTAAGCATAATTATTCAAAGCAATGTAATTATCAGGATTGCTTTCCAGTGCCTCGTCGAATAAAGCAAATGCCTGTTCAAAATTTTCCATTTTATAATGAGCTTCTCCCTGAAGCATTTTCATTTGCCCTTCAAGATCCGGATTTTCAATTACATAAACCATGCCCTCACTACAGATATCCAATACTTCCTGATTTTTTTCAAGTTGGAGGCAAGCAATTCCATGTAAAAAATAGACCTGTGGTTGATTAGGAAATAAAAATAAGGCTTCCTCGCTGTCGTCATAAAGTGCTTGCCAATCCTGAATGTCGTTGTCAATAATAAGGAGTCTTTCCCAAATCAAATAATCAGTATTATTTAAAGCAAGTGCTTTTCTTAATTGCTCGCGGGCTTCTGCTATACTATTTTTTCGAATTAATTGTTCTGCATAAACCATATAAACACGATGATCTTCCGGATCGGAATTAACCAGAATATCCACCAATTCACCAATATTTTCATCAGAAAGCTGAGATCCTACTGAATTACCTGAAAACATCAAATACAATTGTAATTTCGTATCAATATCTACTTCTGTGCTTAAAAATCCTTTTTTAGTGTGCTCAAAGCTTTTTTGTACCTCGCTCTGATCAAGATAATAATTGGCAAGTGAAAAATGAACAAATCCGTTTTCAGGATCCATTTCCAATATTTTATTATAATTTTCAAGAGCCTTTTTTATCTCTCCCTGGCTCATATGTAAATCAGCCAATAATCCATAATATTTTGATTCCTGGGGATTGGAATCAATTAGTTTTTGTATTTCAGCAAACGCTTCTTTTATCTTTCCGCCATCAACTAATAATTGTTGAACAGAAACAGAAATCTGCTCATTAATACCAACCTTTTTTTCAATTTTTTTGTATGCATCAATTGCATCATCCAATTTCCCAGCTCCTGATAGCATTAAAGCATTCAGATATAAATAATCAAGATTATCGGGTTCAAGTGAAATCAAATCGTTATAAATAATAGCCGCCTGGTCAAATTTCCTTGTTTGTTGGTAAATCCGTGCAAGCATCATTTTATACCATTTATTTTCAGGGCTAATAGATACTGCTTTTTCAAGCAAAAGCGAAGCACTGGTAAAATCATTGTTGGATGCATGGATATTAGCCAACTCATACATTGCAGCAGCCGAATTTGGATCAAGCTCCAGACAACCCGAAAAATACCTAATTGCTTCCTGCAAATTACCCAGCATTTTTTGTTTCAATCCTTCAACAAAAAAATACTGAAATTGACTCTGGCTTTCCTCAGCCATGGCTTCAATTTGGCTGGAATCCAGATTTTCTTCCTGTATAACCGTACTTTGTTTAGTTGAAGAACAGCTAAATAGAAATCCTGCAATAACAATAATTAATATATATTTTACTTTCCCCATTATTTTATTTTTTCCCGGTATGGCCAAAACTACCTTCTCCCCTATCTGTTTCATTTAATAACTCTGTCAATTCCCATTCCACTTTTTCATGCGATGCCACAATCATCTGGCAAATTCTTTTTCCATTTTCAATAACAAACTCTTCGTGTGAAAGGTTAATTAAAATAATTCTTATTTCGCCCCGATAATCGGCATCAATGGTTCCCGGAGTATTTAATATAGTAACTCCCTTTTTTAAAGCCAATCCACTTCGGGATCTGATTTGTGCTTCATATCCCGAAGGAATTTCCATAAAAAGACCTGTTGGGATTAATTTCCGTTCAAGAGGTTTTAATACAACCGGCTCGCTTAAATTGGCCCTTAAGTCCATCCCGGCTGAATGTTCTGTACTGTATGAAGGAAGCGAATTATCAGAACTATTTACTATTCTTATGTTCATTTTCAAAAATTAAAAGCCGCTAAGATATAGAATTATACAAAGATAATAAGACCGTTAACATTTTTTTAAATATTCACTTCAATATGGTTCAGGTTTCGACAAAAATTAATGCTTCCATAATTTTATCAAAAATAAACATCCCCTTTTGGGTTAAAGTAAAAGCACCATTTTTTTCAATAATATATCTGTTTGTTAAATATGGCTGAATATTTTTCTCCAAAAAATTCCACTTTTCTATACCGAAACTTGTTGCAAGTTGCTGTTCCGAAATGCCCCATTTTGTGCGTAATCGCGTAATAATATAATCATTAAACTTATCTGTTTCTGAAAGAATTTCCTTTTCAAAAAAAACCTTCTCAGACTCAATAAATCGAAAATACTTTTCAAGATTCGATATATTCCATTGCCTGGTTTTCGTATCGTATGAATGTGCAGATGGGCCGATACCCAGGTATTTTTCATTAAACCAGTATGATGAATTGTGTTTTGAATACATTTCATTTTTAGCAAAATTTGATATCTCATAATGTTCAAAACCATTTTTTATTGCAATCTCAATTAATACTTCAAATTGAGCAATACTGTCATCTTCGCTTATTTCTTTAATAATTCCTTTCTTTAATAAATCATAAAACCATGTTCCCTTATGATAGGTTAAATGATATGCAGAAATATGGTCAACGGGCAACAAAAAAGCCTTATAAAGATTTGTTTTCCAGCTATCAATATTTAATCCAGGCAATCCATAAATAAGGTCGATGCTTATATTCTCAAATCCGGAGTCAAATGCATCTTCTACACATTTTGAAGCCTGAATAGAATTGTGCCGGCGATTCATCATTTTCAAGTCGTTTTCAAAAAACGATTGAACACCAATGCTTAACCTGTTAACTGGTGTTTCAGATAGATTTTTCAGATACGGCGGAGTAAGGTCGTCGGGATTTGCTTCGAAAGTTATTTCTGCATTTTTTTTAACAACAAACAAATTCCCGATTTTTTCAAGTATCAATTCTATTTCATGGTAGGCAAGAACCGAAGGTGTCCCGCCCCCAAAATAAATAGTATTAATAGATTCTCCCTGAAAAAAATCTTTGCGTTGGTTTAATTCTTTTAATATAGCATCGATAAACCTTGATTTAAATGAAAGGTCTGTGGTTTTATAAAAATCGCAATACGCACATTTACGGTGGCAAAAAGGAATATGGATGTAAATTCCTGCCATACAATAATATTTTTTAAGTTTATGATTTCAAATCAATTTAAAAATGAAGATAGTTTATTTCTGGAAACCGGGAATTTGGTTACTTATTATTTGTTATTTAAGCTTAATACCCGGCGATGGTTTACCTTCAGTCCCAATTTTTAATATTCCCCATTTCGACAAAATTGTACACCTTGGATTTTATTTTATTTTTACAATACTTATAATTAAACCGTTTTTAAAAATTACAAAGTGGAATTATTTTTTTGCATTAGTAATAGCCACATTATTAAGCGGGTGTATCGAAATATTACAGGAAAAAGTTGCAGTTTTGCGTCATGGTGATTTAAACGATTTCCTTGCCAATTTTGCCGGAATAATATTAGCAATAATTTTCTATCGTATATTTATTTCAGAAAAGAAAATCGAACAATTTTTTTAAAGCTTAATCAAATCCTCAAATTTATCAATATCATCGCTGATAACCTGAAGAGATGTTTCTTTGTAAAATACTGCTATTTCATCCCTCAATTTAGCATATTTTTTATGAACCGGGCATAATGGTTTTGTTGGATCGTGATTTATGCATGGCTCAAGCCCTATTAGGCAATTTGTAAAAAACTCTTCGCCATCAACAGTAATTACAATATCCCAAAGGCTGATTTTATCAGGTGCCTTTCCTAAACCAAATCCCCCATTTGGCCCTTTAACTGAAACCAATAATTTCTGTTTAACAAGGAACTGAAGAATTTTTCCAAGAAAGGGACTGGATAAATCCAGATCTTCCGATATTTTTTTAATCCCTATTTTTTTTCCGTCCTCCGAAAATTTGCCAAGGTAAATCAAGGCACGTAACGCATATTTACAAGTATTTGATAACATAGCCTATTTATTTTTATTTTTACTTTGCCGACTAAAAGACTGATCTGCAAATTGGGGATTTTTTTTATTTTTTCCTAAAAGATTTAATCCGCATTTTAAAACTGTGTTTTTTGTAGCTCCTTTTACAGCATCCAGCCTTGCCCTTTTTTCAAAAGCAAATTTATATGCCTTCATCCCTACTTCCCAAAATATGGGCTGTAATTTTTTTTCCACTGCTTTTTTCCGATTTAAAAGCAACAGGTTGTGTAGTGGTATTTTTACCGGACACACTTCGGTACAACGCCCACATACTGTACATGCATAACTCAAATGGGAAAAGTCATCAAATCCTTTCATGAAGGGAGTTATTACCGATCCAATAGGTCCTGTATATTCTGTATTATAAGTATATCCACCAACATTTTTATAAATAGGGCAAGCATTTAAACATGCTCCGCACCGAATACATTTAAGTACATCCCTGTGTGTTTCTTCCTTATAAATTTCAGAACAGCTATTATCTATTAAAACGACCACCATTTTTTCAGGTCCAAAAGTTTCGCCCTTTTGCTTAGGGCCAAGTAACAATGAGTTGTATACCGTAACTTGTTGCCCTGTGCCTATAGAAGAAAGCAATGGTAAAAATAATGGCAGATCGTTTATCGATGGAATTACTTTTTCTATTCCGGTAATAACAATATGATTTTTGGGAAATGACACCGACATCAAGCCATTTCCTTCATTTTCAACTAAAGCAACACCCCCAACATCGGCAACCAAAAAATTTGCTCCGGTAACTCCAATTTCTGCCGATGTAAATTTTTTTCGTAAAACGCCTCTTACATATTGTGTTAACTCTTCAGGTGTGGCATTTTCAGGCGTATCAAATTTTTCGTGAAAAAGTTTTGCTACATCGTGTTTCGACTTATGCATTGCTGGCGTCAAAATATGGTATGGTTTTTCATTTGCAGTCTGCACAATAAATTCTCCCAGATCAGTTTCAACAGGTTCAACACCAGCTTTTTCAGAATAATCGTTCAACTCAATCTCTTCTGAAATCATCGACTTACTTTTTACCAGCAGTTTGGCTTTGCTATTTTCAAAAACATGTGTTATATGGTCGATTGCTTCTTTGCTGTTTTTTGCCCATAAAACTTCTGACCCCCTTGATACTATATTTTTTTCAAATTCCTCAAGATAATCCGGCAAATTGTTCATAACCTTACTTTTAACAAAAGAAGCCCGTTCTTTTGCCCGTTCAATATCTAAATAACGCTGTTTACCCTTTTTAACAGCATTATCGTATTGAGACATATTATGTTTTATTGTTTTACGGTGGTTTTTATCGAAAGCAATTTTCGATTTTTTTAGAAATATTTGTTTTTGACTGGCCATCAGTCTAAAGGGATTTTTTTTATTCTTCGTAAATGCCTGCCCCCTTCAAACGAAGCCGACAGGTATGCTTTAACAATTGCAATGGCTTCTTCGTTGGTAACATACCTTCCTGGGATTGCACAAATATTGGCGTTGTTGTGTTCTTTCGAAAGTTTTGCAATTTCAGCATTCCAGCATAAAGCTGAACGGACATTCTGATGTTTATTAGCCGTAATACTAATTCCCTGCCCCGAACCACAAAATGTTATCCCGGTTTCAAATTCGCCTTTATCAATTGCTTCCGCAATTTTATGTGCAAAATCAGGGTAATCAACATCTTCAGCACTAAAACAGCCAAAATCTTTATATTGAATTTTTTTGCTGTTGAGATATTTTTTAATTACTTCTTTTTTATCAAATCCCGCATGATCGCTTGCCAGTGCTATAACTTTTCTATTCATTGCCTTTTATAAAAAAACTGCAAATTTAATACTTATGACTACTTAATTACCGTTTTACGAAAATTAAGTATTTGTTTGATACTGTTTTTTTCTTTGAAATAGATATAAGCTAAAAATACTATAAATAGAGCTGTATTCAAACCAAATTTATAAATCGCTGTAAAAGATGTTGTTAGAGTCGATAAGAAATACAAGGCTAATGCAACAGCAGTATACATTCCTATCGATTTAACATTGTATGAAATTGGGTAAAACTTTTGACCCATAAAATATGAAATAACCATCATTGTAAAAAAGCATACAAAAACAGCAATTGCCGAACCCATATAACCCAACAATGGAATTAAAACAATATTCAGAATTAAAGTAATTATGGCTCCTATAATTGCAATGTAGGCTCCATACCTGGTTTTGTCAACCAATTTATACCACAATGAAAGAGCATAGTAAATACCCAGAAATAAATTTGCCAGTAATATGATCGGTACAATTTTTAATCCTTCATGATAAGATGAATCAATAAGTATTTTTACAATGTCGATATACAGCATTATTCCAAGGAAAATAAGTAATCCAAAAATTACAAAATAATTCATTATAACCGCATGTACTTTTTTATCATCTTTTGCCGTTCCACGTGAAAAAAAGAAAGGTTCAAAAGCATACCTGAAAGCCTGAATAAACATGTTCATTAAAACAGCTATTTTGTAATTTGCCCCATAAATACCTAATTGATACATCGCATCTCTTTCTTCGTGAACTAAAAAAGGAATTAATATTTTATCAATGTTTTGGTTAACCATGCCTGCTAATCCAACTATTAAAACAGGGAATGAATAATCCAGCATTTTTAAAAGTAATTTCTTATCAAATTCAAATGAAATTTTTAATATTTCGGGTAAAAGCAAAATCAAGGTAATTGAGGTAGCAAGCAAATTAGATATTAAAACATAGCCTACACCAATGTTGGGTGAATAAAAAACAGAGACAAATGAATCAGGGTTCTGTTTTAACAAATAAGGGCAAAGCGACAAGAAAAATAAGTTAAATCCAATATTAAATCCGATGTTGATAAACTTAATAAGCGCAAATTTAAGGGGCCTGTTTTCAAGCCTGAGTTTAGCAAAAGGTATTGCTGTAAACGCATCTAACCCAACAATAATACTAAGCCACAAAATATATTCACTATGATCTTCATAATTAATTAATTGAGCTATATCGTTTTTAAAAACAAGCAGTAAAAGAATAAAAGAAATAGTAGTGAAAAACAATGAAATAACAGATGTTGAATATACTTTTTTGGGATTATCTGATTTTGAAGCAAACCTAAAAAACCCGGTTTCCATCCCGTAAGTTAAAAGGATTAATAAAAAAGCTACATACGCATATAAATTGGTAACAACTGCATATACATCAGGTAAAAATAACCTGGAATAATATGGAACAAGCCACCAATTAAGGAACCGCCCTATAATGCTACTCATTCCGTAAATTGCAGTATCGCTTGCTAATTTTTTATAGGTATTCAATCAAACAAATTTTAGTAAAGATAATTTATTTGAGAGAGAATGAATAAAATACTTATGAAGCGATAATTTGAATTTATAATACAATTTTTGATTAACATCACCCTGGAGCCGGAGTTTTTAACTCCGGAAATGTGTCGGACTTTTCAAGTCCGACACCCGGTTCAAACCTCATTTTTTCTTAACAATAAATTTCTGTATAGCTCTGCTTTTATCTGAAAACTCAAGCTCAACCAGGTAAATACCACTCTTCAAAAAACCAATATTGAGCTGGTTGGTTTTAATATCCTTTGACTCGTAAACAGTTTGCCCCGAAAGGTTTATAATTCGTGCTGAAGTTATTGTTTGGTTTGGGTTATACCTGAAATTTACTACTTCATTTGCCGGGTTGGGGTAAAGCTCAAAACCACCGCTTTCCAATCCCTGTTTATAAAAGGGTACACCTAGCGATATAGAATCCTGGATATTGGTAGTAAAATACAGGCTGCCATCTGGGCTACATGCTACACGGCCTGCTCCCCATTCATATACGGAATTATACCCCGTAAAATATGAATTTACAAATTCATAATCTCCAAACTTATTTAATTTTGCAAGGAAAGGCCCTTCATATTGAGTTTGGGTTTCAGGAGAGAAAATAGCATCCTCACCTACATAACCTGATAAATAAATACTGTTATAATTATCAAAACTGAGGGAGTAACCAAAATCGTACCCTTTATAACCGGCAATTGCAGAGCCGGCACTTTTTGCCCAAATAAATTCACCTTCACCAGAATATTTTGCTATAAATAAATCCTGCTCTCCCAGCGATGTGAATGATTTCATTCCGATGGTAATAGAATCGGAATAATATCCCGTTATATAAGCGTTGTTTTCATCATCAAGGGCAATATCGTAAGCAATACTTGCTAGTTCTGATTCAACAGGTTGTTTTTCCCATATAATATTCAGATTAGTGTCTAATTTTGCTATATAAAAATTACATTTTCCTTCACTTTTTTTCATAGATCCACATATATAAACAGAAGAGCTGTCATTTACAATACCATATCCGTAATTTCTATAACGTGACCTGGGGTAAGCGTTACTTTTTGCTATGGTAGTAAAACTTAAAAGATCACCTCCCTCCAAGCTGCATTTTGCAATAAAAAGCTTAGAATCACGGTTACCATCTTCATCATAATAATCCATACCCGTTATATATATATGCTTATATTTTTCATTAATTGAAATGCCGGCAGGTTTTATCCTGTAATTCTCTTTAAAGGAAATGTTTCTGTTAAGGAAACTGTTAATCCAAACGGTTTCACCGTCTTTGTTATACTTTATAATAAATAAACGGGATAAAAAATTTTCACTCCATATTTCTATGGTATCTGAGATTAGAAGGCTGCTAAACCAGCCTACAACATAACAATTTTCTTCAGAATCTGTAGCTATGCTACTGACTGTCATGGTAGAGCCATCAATAGGTTTTGCCCATAGTAGCCCACCTGTTGAATCGTATTTTGCTACAAACAACTCGCCCCCCAACCAAATATCTTCAAACCACAGGCCTGCAGTCATTTTACCGGTAATATAAACATTGGAATTTACAT
>JABMQB010000002.1 GCA_013203525.1 Mariniphaga sp. | reverse complement strand
CCGGGAAGTAATTTATAAAGGAATATTTCCATGCTTTTTGGGTGGATTTGACTTTCGCTTATTTTGAGTCATTTCCAAAGCTGAAATAATTTTGCATCTGGTATCTTTTGGGTTTATAATTTCATCAATATAACCTAATGACGCTGCTTTGTAAGGATTTGCAAATTTTTCCCGGTAGTCTTCTACAGCTTTGGTTTTTTCTTCATCACTCAAAGCATTTCGATGGATTATATTTACGGCACCTTCGGGCCCCATAACAGCAATTTCGGCTGTTGGATATGCAAGGTTTACATCAGCACCAATATGTTTACTCGACATTACATCGTATGCTCCACCATACGCCTTACGTGTAATTATGGTTATTTTTGGAACGGTTGCTTCTGAGAATGCATAAAGCAATTTAGCCCCATGTTTTATAATTCCACCTAATTCCTGATTTGTGCCGGGAAGGAAACCAGGTACATCAACAAAAGTAACAAGTGGTAAATTAAAAGCATCGCAAAACCGGACAAACCTTGCAGCTTTTACCGATGAATTTATATCGAGGACACCAGCAAGATGCCCGGGTTGGTTAGCAACAATACCAACAGGTTTACCTCCAAAGCGTGCAAATCCTACAATAATATTTTGTGCATAATTTGATTGTACTTCAAGGAAATGTTTATCATCAATAACATTGTCAATAATTTCCTGCATATTGTATGGCTTGTTTGGATCGGCAGGTATAATATCCTGAAGTAAATCCTCACAGCGGTCTAAAGGATCAGTTGATGCTTTTACAGGTGGATCTTCTAAATTATTGGAAGGTAAAAAACTCAAAAGTTCTCTAACCATCATTAAGGTTTGTGTTTCATCAATACCTGTAAAATGTGCTACTCCGCTTTTTGAACTGTGCGTAATGGCTCCGCCTAATTCTTCTTTTGTTACATCTTCGTGGGTAACAGCCTTAATAACTTCAGGCCCGGTAACAAACATATGGCTTGTTTCATTTACCATAAAAATAAAATCAGTGAGGGCTGGGGAATACACGGCACCTCCGGCACAAGGGCCAAGTATGGCCGAAATTTGAGGTATTACTCCTGATGAAATAACATTATTATAAAAAATATCGGCATATCCGGCCAGGCTTTCCACTCCTTCCTGAATTCGGGCTCCTCCTGAATCATTTAATCCAATAACAGGAGCTCCCATTTTAAGGGCTAAATCCTGAATTTTTACAATTTTATCTGCATTCGCACGACTTAATGTTCCTCCAAAAACTGTAAAGTCCTGAGCAAAAACATATACTAATCGTCCATTTATTTTACCGTAACCTGCTACCAAACCATCACCCAGGAATTTTTTCTTCTCCATGCCGAAATCATTGTTCCGATGGGTTACTAATTTGTCCGTTTCATTAAAACTTCCCGGATCGAGCAATAAATCAATCCTCTCCCTGGCGGTTTTTTTCCCGGAAAGATGTTGTTTTTCGATACGTTCGGTTCCACCTCCCAGCTCAGCAAGTTTATTGCGTTCATCAAGCAATTTATTTTTTTGTTTTAAATCCATAGTATCTTTTTTTATTCTAATTCAATCAGTACCTGGTTCCCTTCAATGGTGTCACCTTCTTTAATATGAATTTTTTTTACAACACCGTCTTTTGGCGATTTGTATTCGCTTTCCATCTTCATTGCTGAAATAATTATTGCAGTATCTCCTTCTTTTATATTATCACCTTCTGAAACCATTATTTTAACTACTTTTCCTGGCATTGGAGATGAAATAGAATTCTCACTATTCCCAATTCCACTTGCTCCACGGTTTAAAAGATACTGCGACTCTGCGTCAACTATTTCTAGGTCAAACATATTATATAATGTATGCGCGGTGTATCTTTTAGGGTGGTCCGTTGCAATTAGCTCGATATCATATGAATGACCGTTTTCAATAATTGAAAAGGTTCCATCTGCCGTATGCATCAAATCAATTTTATAGGTCTTTTCATCAACCTTAATTTCTAAAATATTTCCTTGTTGACTGATGATTTCAACGGTTGCCGTCCGATTATTTAATTTAATATCTAATGCCATGATATTTTTTAAAAATGGTTTAAATAATTTGCTTTTTTCCAACGGCTTGGTGCCGGCGCAAATTCTTTTGCGTCATTAATATGGCTTATTTTACTTAGGTAATCAATATAGGTTGCAATTAGAACAATATCTTCAATCTTATCAATATATATAGGATTCATTACAATATCCTCAATACCGTCAATGCTCGTTTTTGTAGCCATTAATTTTTCTCTATTATCCTCAATAAAGTGAGTATTGTATCTTCCCTCAACAAAATCATCACATCTCATTATTTTTTCAAGGAATTTTATGGATGTTTTAACACCAATTATTTTATACTCATATAGTGCGCGTTGCAACCTAAAAATAGCTTCCAGTCGTGTTTTACCCCAAACTATTAATTTTGATATCATTGGGTCGTAATAAATTGGGATTTCATATCCTTCATATACATAGCCATCAGTCCGTACACCAAGTCCCATTGGCTGTGTTATTTTATGGATTTTCCCTGCACTTGGCATAAAATTATTATCCGAATCTTCAGCATATATTCTGCATTCAATGGCATATCCTTTTTGTGATAATTCATCCTGGCTAATGCTTAGCTTTTCACCCTGAGCTACAAGAATTTGTTGTTTTACAAGGTCAACCCCGGTTACACGCTCTGTAATTGGGTGCTCAACCTGTAACCTGGTATTCATTTCGAGAAAATAAAAATTCAGGTTTTCATCAACAAGAAATTCAATAGTTCCGGCACCTTCATAGTTTACAGCCTTTGCTGCTTCCACAGCAAATTTCCCCATTTTGTTTCTTAATTCAGGTGTCATTAATGGCGAAGGTGTTTCTTCCACCATTTTTTGGTGACGTCTTTGAATAGAACATTCTCTTTCAAAAAGGTGGATCGTGTTTCCGAATGAATCTGCCAATACCTGAAATTCAATATGGTGGGGTGAAGAAATATATTTTTCAATGTAAATGGCATCATTGCCAAAAGCTGTTTTTGCTTCAGACTTTGCTGCTCTTAACCCCGTTAAAATCTCATCACTTTTAGTAACCAGCCGCATTCCTTTTCCACCACCACCTGCCGATGCTTTTATCATTACAGGCAAACCAATTTCTTCAATAACTTCTAGGG
>JABMQB010000024.1 GCA_013203525.1 Mariniphaga sp. | reverse complement strand
TTCCAAAAGAACCATTTTATTTTAGGACATGGGTCGAACAATATACAATAAAAAATGATGGAACATTAAAAGTTGAATCGCCAAATGGTGGTATCGATGGTTTCACGCAAAGTATTGACGAAGAAGAAATATTCAAAACATTTTTTGTACCTAAAATGTGCAATCATTGTGCAAAATCACCATGTACGCAAGTTTGCCCGGTTGGAGCTACCTATTAAAATCCGGAGGGAATATCGTTGGTTGATGATAAATATTGTATTGGATGTCGATATTGTATTCAGGCTTGCCCATACGGATGCCGATACATCCATCCAGTAAAAAAGACAGTTGATAAATGTACATTATGTTATCATCGGATAAAAAAAGGCTTATCACCAGCATGTGTGGAAGTTTGCCCAACCGGAGCAAGAATTTATGGAGACCTAAATGATAAGAAAGGCGAATTGCACATGTTTCTTAAAAATCACAATTGCCAGGTTCTAAAGCCAAATTTAAATACAGGATCAAAATTATATTATAACGGATTAAGCGCGGAGGTACGATAGTATGGAACATTTATATGAAATGCTCAATCATGTTGATGGTTATATTTATCCCAATGAACTGGATTTGCAATGGGGAATTTTAATCGTTCTTTACCCATATTTAACTGGATTAGTTGCGGGTGCATTTATACTCGCTTCACTGGAAAGAGTGTTTAAGGTAAAAGTCCTTCGACCAACTTATCAATTGGCTCTTCTAACTGCACTGGCGTTTTTAATTGTAGCGATTTTACCACTGGTAACACATTTAGGCAAACCTTTCAGGGCATACGAAATAATGACCACTCCTCAAGGGCATTCCGCCATGGCAATTTTTGGCTTCGTTTATTTGTGGTACCTAATGGTTGTAATTTTGCTTGAAATATGGTTTGATTATCGTCGTGACTTTGTTCTATGGTCGCAAGAGAAAAAAGGTTTTCTCCGAAGGATCTATAAAATCCTTACACTTAGTGTTACCGACCTATCACCAAAAACAGTTGCGTGGGATGAAAAACTTGGATATTTTATTACGGTTGTAGGTATTCCATCGGCATTCCTTTTACATGGTTATGTTGGATTTATATTTGGTTCCATTAAGGCTAATCCATGGTGGTCGACTGTATTGATGCCAGTAATATTCATTTTTTCTGCTATGGTATCCGGAATTGCTCTGGTTCTTTTTCTTTATATGGCTGTATCGTGGTTCAGAAAAGTAAAAATTGACATGCCTTGCCTGGATGAAGTTGGTAAATATCTTTTTTATGTACTAATCCTGGATTTTACGCTTGAGTCACTTGACCAGGTCCACCGGATTTATGAAGCTGAAGAGTCTTTCGAAATCCTTCATATGTTGGTCAATGGTAAACTGAATATAACACTTTTTATTTTTCAGGGACTTATGGGAACCATTATTCCTATAATAATACTTGGAATTTTCAGGATTTATAAACCAAAAGCCAGTATAAGAAAACCAATTTATTTAATTACTAGCATGCTTGTAATGATGGGTATATTCTTTATGCGATGGAACGTAGTTATAGGCGGGCAACTTTTCTCAAAGAGTTTTCTTGGTTTTACAACCTTTAAATTAGATTTAATTGGGGCAGAAGGAGTTTTGATGACTATTTTTTGGATGACCCTTCCTTTTGGAATCCTTGCTATTTTACTTTGGTTGTTGCCTCCCTGGAAAAAACATTCAGAAGAAACCATTTCCTGATCAGAGAAAAATTTCTTTTCAGGATTAGTAATCCTAACCTGTATTAATCTAAAGAGATTTATTATGGATAAAAATAAATCAAATCAAGGGGAATTAAAAGACGTTTTAAACGATCTTGAACAGGTAAAAATAAGGTTAGCAAAAGTTGAAAAATCTCTTGAGAAACAGAAAAAGAATAAAATTCAAACCTCAGAAAAAACCAAACAGCCCGAAACGGAATTTGAACTTAATTTACCCTTTCAATCCAAAGGTTCAATTGAATTTCGACTTGGCGAATACGGAATGGCATGGCTTGGCAATATTGTTTTACTTTTTGGGATAACATTCCTTGTTCAGTATTTACAAAACGCGGGAAACCTGATTATTTCGATGCTCGTTGGATTTATTTCGGTTTTTTTAATTTATGCCGGATCTTTTTTAACACGGACTTCCTATTCATATCTTTCAAAGTTGCTTGAATATAATGGTCATTTACTTTTATATTATTTTACGCTACGTCTTCATTTCTTTCAGGATGAACCTATTATAGGAAATAAAATTGTCGGAATAATAGTTTTGATGTTAGTTCTTGTAAATCTATTATATATTTCATTCCGTAAAAAATCACAGTTACTTGCAGGTATTATCCTCTTGATGATACTAGTCTCCGGAGTTATTAGTAATTCAACTCAATTTTTTGCCGGAATAACTGCAATAACAGCCCTTGTAGCCATCATTTTTTATTATAGGTTTGGCTGGGTTAAGCTTGTTTTTATTTTCATTTTCCTAACCTATCTTGCCCACATCACCTGGTTATTAAACAATCCTTTTATAGGTAATAATCCCGAATTTATTGAATCCCCCGGAACAGGTTATTTTTTCTTGATTGCTACCGGCTTTATATTTTCCTTACTTGCATTAATCCCCAAAAAAGAAAATATTTCAAAGGAATTTATAATCACCTCAGTAATTTGGAACGGACTTGGATTTACGTTTATACTGATTTTAACCATTGTAACTTATTTCAGTAAGAATTATGTTTCAATTTTTGCCGTAATCACAGTATTTTGTATTGCCTATGCATTTATACTGCAATCACGTTCACACGTAAAAATTACAGCTTCAATGTATGCTCTGTATGGATTTCTTGCAATGAGTGTAAGTTTTCATGGAATCTATGGCTTACCACAAGCTTATATGCTGCTATCAATACAAAGCTTACTGGTTGTTTCCATGGCATTATGGTTCCGGTCTCGGTTTATTGTTATAATGAATACAGTTCTTTTTATCGTTTTGCTGATTTTCTATTTGAAAGATTCATCAAACCTTAACACTACTAATTTTTCATTTATACTAATTGCATTTATTACTGCCCGTATTATCAACTGGAAAAAAGAAAGGTTAAACATTCAAACTGAATATGTAAGAAACCTTTATCTTATTTCAGGATTGATTATGATGCTGATTGCACTTCACCATGCAATTCCTGAATCGTATATTACTGTTTCGTGGATGGTTGCTGCAATCTTTTTATTCCTTTTGAGTCTTTTAATAAAAAATGTCAAATACCGATGGCTAGCCATAACAACCATGATTATTACTGGAATTAAACTGATTATAATAGATATGTCGAATATTGATATAGGGTACAGAGTTTTGGTATTCCTGTTCCTTGCAATTATTTCAATCACAGTATCAATCTTTTACACAAGATATTTACAAAAAAAGAGGAAATTAAACGAGTAATTAAACAATATTTTGCCGATATTTAAAGAGAGCTCTTTACATGACAAATTTTTGTATGAAAAGTAAATCACAAATAATAAATATAAATAATAAAATACCAACTCTTATTATGGTATTTCTTGTTGTCCTGTTTTTTGGTTGTAATAATAAAAAATCAAAAACTGGTAATAGTAAAATATTATTTGAACACGAAGAAAAAATCGGTACTGAAAGAGCTGAAGAAATTGCGGTAGAAAAACCGCCTTTTAGTGAAGGTATATTCCCCTGCAACGAATGCCATTCATATATGGATTCAAATCCTATAAGAAGAGAACTGGTGGATATGCACGATGAAATATCAGCCAATTTTACTCATGATAATGAAAACCGTTGGTGCCTTGATTGCCAT
>JABMQB010000252.1 GCA_013203525.1 Mariniphaga sp. | reverse complement strand
GACGGATGTAGTTCGAACAAAGACCAACTTCGTAAGCTATTGAGAATTGCGAAATTTAGTGTGCTATTTTGTGGAATTTGCTTATGTAATTGCTGTGCCATATATATATTGGAAAGTGGTAGTCTATCCGGGATTTGTATTGATTTGTATGCTGATATCCACAATTTATAATAAGGATGGGGAACCTTTTGGTTAAGTGATAATTTGGTAAAAAACAATGCAAACGGCACCTCGAATACTTTAGTTAGTTTATCAAAAGTATCCACGATTTCTCCATCCTCACTTATATGATAGTGTTCAAATTCGTTTTCATTACCTGGGATTAGTTTTCTTAGCAATGAATAATCTCCTGACTGACCACCAATTGTAATTAAAATATCCGGTTGGAAATCATTTTTAAATTGCCTTTCAGAAATCGTGCTTAGAAGAATATTTGCTGCAACAGAATATTTCCCGTGATAATTTGATAAATGGTTTACATAAACAAATGCATTTTGAGATTCAACAAAGCTTTCTAACGCGGTTTTTTGTTTGTAGGTCATAGGTGTACACTCTCCAATAACTAACATTATTTTCTTATTCACAAGGTTAATGTCCCAAACGTCCCATTGCATATAACGATTAATAACCCTTACTTTCGGTAATTCTGATACTGTAAATTGAATTAGGTCAGAATCCAATATTGGTAAATTGAGTTGCACTGGTCCCATGCATCTGTGTGTCAGTTCCAAAATTGCTTCGTTTACCATTCTAACACACTGTAACTCTCCATTTTTATCAGAAACATAGGGTAAGGCAAATGTTTTTTTTACCGCATCTTCAGGTAACGATGTTTGAATTGGATGTTGCGGGTATCTCTGATAGTCGTATTTAGGGTGTTTTGATACAGTGATTGCCAATATTGGTACTTTTTTATAAAAGGCTTCTGTAAGGCCTGGAATATAATTTCGTGTAGCCTGTGCGCTTGTGCATGTAGTTGCAATCCGTTCTCCAGTTTTCAAATGTAAACCAATGGCAAAATACATTGCACTTCTTTCATCTACAATTGAGTAGCAAGTAAAATCCAGATCATTTTGAATACCCTGCACAATAGGTACGTTGGTAAAACCTGGATTTATTACTATATGGCTTATACCATGTTGTTTTAACAATGAGATAACTATTTGAACATGTTTTACAGAAGAGTACATATTTCTTGTTTTTAAAGTAAATAATCTAGAAAAATATATGTTTGTTTTTATTTAATCTTTTTCTTCAGTTTTAGATGCTTTCCTTTTATGCCTGTTATTGTATTTATCCATGAATATAAATCAGTCAAACCAGCTTGCATGTTTTTAGTAATAAAAAAAATACTCATTGTTTAAATTTCCTAATTATTAGATAGTTAAGAGTATTTTTCATTCTGAAATATCTACTTAATAGAATACCCTCCATCGCATAATATTGTCTGTCCCACGATAAAGTTGGCAGCATCGCTCATTAAGAAAACTACTAATTCAGCTATTTCAGTCGGCATGGCAATTCTTTTTAACGGATTTAATGAGCAAAATACATTGTCTTCTTGAGCATGATAATTGGGCTGCATTTTTGTAGCAATTATTCCAGGAGCCACTCCATTTACTATTATACCATGAGGTGCTAACTTAATACCAAGTCCTTGGGTAAGTCCTGAAATATCCCATTTTGTCATCCGATATGGGTAAGTTGCCCCTACAAAACCACCTTGGGAAGAAATGTTAATTATTTTTTTTAATTGAACTTTGTCCTCTTTCATCCATTGATCACATAAGGTTTGAGTTAAAAAAAACAAGCCCTTTGAGTTGATTGAATAAATTTTATCCCAGATTTCTTCAGTTACATTAGGAAATGTTATACTGTTAACAATACCTGCATTATTAATTAAAATATCAATATCTCCTTCTAACAATAACTTGGTGTTTTTAATCCCTTCTTCTATTTGATTTATTTGGCTAATGTCCCATTTAAGTGTTTTCAAACGAGGATTTTTTATTTCATCCGCTGCTTTCTTTAACTTATCGTCGTTTCTTCCAGTGATAACGACTGTTGCACCTACTTGCAAGCTTTTTTTTGCAATGCTTAATCCAATACCAGTGCTTCCACCAGTAATTAAGACTTTTTTCTCCTTTAGAATTTCTCCATAATTGATGCTAGCAATATTTATAGCTGTGTATCCTCCGTATCTGTAAATTTTTTTAATAGATTTGATGACGAGGGGTAATTTCTTACCAAAATTTATTAACCTTAGTAGTATTCGTTTCATTTTAGCAGCTTTATTCATTTGCAATTGTTGCTATTGTATTTGAAACCGTTGAAATGATTTCATAGGTATCAGCTTCATTTTTTAATAATGCAATTGGATTTAGGATTTTATATAATCTTTTATCCCTATTTGTAATATTTTTCTGTTTTCCTTTTTATAGAAAAATAGCAAAATAAAGGTTAATCCAGTTATGGCTATTTTTATTGCAAGAGATAAAAATAAATTAACACTTGCATGCATTGAATAAAACCATAATGGCATTGCTATAAACAAACTGATGAATACTGGATATATTATTGAATTTAAAAAGTGTAGGTATGATTTTTTTAATGCCAAAGAAATAAGCATATAAAAAACAATAAAAAAATTCATACTGAAGGCTACGATTAGTCCAATACCAACAGCTTCAATTGATTTTCCCCAAAAAATACCGCAGGAAATACAGCTTAATAGGATGACTGCACCAATTATCCCATAATAGAAAAGCAAATCGGTGCGGTTTATTGCCTGAAATACAGAACCTGCACTCGAATATATTATTTGAATACCAATAGTGATTGAAATTAATTTAAATACAGGAATACTTTGATCCCATTGAGAGCCATATATAATATTAACAATTTCATACGACGAAAAAAACAGAAAAACTGACAATGGAAATCCGATGGTGGCCAAAATCTTAACCACTTTTAAATAAGAATTATAAACTACATCTTTATCATCCTGGTATTTGGAAAGAACCGGCATTAGTACCGGAGTAATGACATGAGTTAAATTTAGTACCGGCATCATCATTAAGCGATAGGATTTATCGTAGAAACCTAATGAAGTTGATCCTAAAAATTTTCCAATCAATAAATTGTCCCCGTTTCGAGTGAAATAATTAATAAAATTGAACAAAAAGTTAAATGATGAAAATCGTATTATTTTTTTTATGGCATTGAATTCTATTTTTAGAACTATTCTTAGTGGAGACAAAGAGTAAAATATTATTAAGGTACATAATCCACTTATTATGCTTTGAAATACCAATGAATAATAACTATATCCCTTAAATGCCATGATAATTGCAATAAAACCAGTAATTACCTGAATGATAACTGTAATTATACCAATTTGTTTAAATTTCAAGGCCTTTTGAAATAAAGCTTTGGGAATAACTTGCAACGAATTAAATAAAACTGATAATGAAAGAAGTTTGGAGACATTAATTAATTCAGGCTCATTATAAAAGGCTGAAATGAAAGGTGCTGTAAAAAAAAATAAACCGGATAGAAATAAACTTAAGATGATTGAAAATGAAAATATAGAATGAATATCTTTTTCTGTTAATGTTTGGTTTTGCACAACAGCTTGCCCAATTCCAAAATCGCTCAATAAACTAAAAAAACTTACAAAAACACTTACTAATGCTACTATTCCGAATTCTTTAGGAGTGAGAAGTCTTGCTAAAATTGCACCAATAAAGATTGAAATGAAAACGCCACTATATTTTGCAAGGGCAGTATAAAATATACCGGAACTTAAAGATTTACGAATAGAAGTCATTCAAAGGTGGATATGAAACAAAAATCTGGACAATTAGTTAAGCTATGCCGCGATTTTGTTGATTATTATTTACTGTAATTTGTGAGATTTGTAGCCTACAATTTGTAAACCTTTTCTCCGGATTCCTTTATCATATTTCTCATATCCACAATCAAACTTGTATGTTTTTGTACGAACTCCATATCGAAAGCATCGTGGTTTGTTGTAAGTACCACACAATCTGCCCCTTTTAAGGTTTCTTCATTTAATTCAATGGATTCAAAATTATTACCTGCATTGGTTTTTACCACTGGAATATGAGGGTCGTTATAGGATACACCTCCACCTTTTTGAATAACGGTATCCATAATTTCCAGTGCTGGACTTTCTCTTTCATCATCGATATTAGGTTTATAAGCCACACCTAAAAAGAGAATGTTACTACCGTTTACGGCTTTTTTGTGCCTGTTTAATGCGGTCGCAATTTTAATATATATATAATGAGGCATCCGCATGTTAATGTGCCCGGCAGTGTGGATCATGCTTAAGTCAAAATCATATTTTTTGGCTATATGCTCCAGGTAAAAGG
>JABMQB010000251.1 GCA_013203525.1 Mariniphaga sp. | reverse complement strand
TGCAGGTATAAACATTTTTGCCCAGCAGGATACAGTTTTAAGGCAGGAAGTTGAAGTAGTAAAAGCTTACCGTCCCAGCATTTCCGATGCATTCAAAATAAACGACATTCCAAAAATTAATACCGAAGAACATCAGAAACCTTCTTTTAATTATAATATTTTCAGCCAACCGGTATTTTCAACATTTTCTGTAAATCCTCTGCAAGCAGCAATAATAACCGGGAAACCAAAAGAAGATTTTGGATATGGGCTTATTAAACTCGGAGCAGGTAATTATGGAAAACCTTATGCCGATTTTTATTTAAATAATAACAACTCAAAAAACACATTATTTGGATTGCATTTTAAACATTTATCATCGCGTGGTAAAATTAAACTGGCTGGCGAAGATAAAGTGAAGGCTCCCTTTTCGGAAAATGTAGCCGAGATTTTCACTAAACATTATTCGAAGAATGCTATTATTGATTTTAATGTTTCGTACAATCGTGATGGATTTAATTATTATGGTTACCCAATCCAACCCATTCCCGGACAATTGCTGGAAGAGGATCAGGATATTAATTATTTTGGAACAAAACAAGCTTTCTCAAAAGGGGCAATTAATTTTAGTATTCAAAATAATTCCAGGTCATCACAGGCTACAGGTTTAGGGCTTGATGCAAAATATCATTACTTTGGAACCAAAACCGGGCAAAAGGAACACTATGCTGAATTAATGACTCATGTAAAAAAACCGGTGAATAATATCACAGCAATTCTGGATGCCGGTGCAGTTTTTTATATGGTTGACAGTATCTATAATACCACACTCGTTGAAGCTGGGAAAAGGCAGGAAATATGGGTAAAAGCAAATCCTGCTGTTAAACTGGAAAATAAAAAATTAAGTTTAAAAGCAGGTGGTAAATTATATTTGGTTCTTGATAATGACCTCGATCCGGTTGTTCGGGTAGCACCCGATGTTTTGCTAAACATTACCCCAATCGAAGGAATACTTAACTTTTTTGCTGGTATTGATGGGAAATACGAACAAAATAATTATTCGAAAGTTGCCTATGAAAATCCCTTTGTAAATCCAAAACACGATGTAAAAAGCAGCATGCACCAATACCGCTTTTTTGGAGGATTTAACGGCAAGTTTAGCTCCAAAGCAAATTATACCATATCGGCAGAGTATTCTTCCATAAAAGACCAGCCGTTTTACTTCATGGAGGCATACTATTATCCCGATGCTTCTACCACGGTTGATCCAATAATTACCTACAATGATTTTAACGTTTTATACGACGACCTGGGATTGACTAAAATTAACCTTGAAGTATATTATACCGCCTCCGAAAAACTAAACCTCCTTTTAAAAGGAAGTTATTATTCATACAATACCAATAAACAAACCGAGCCCTGGAATATGCCTGCATTTGATGCCAAACTTTCTTTGGATTATCAAGTCACCGACCAGCTAAATATTTCAACCGATGTGTTTGTAATTGGAGAACGAAACGCACTAGTTATAGAATGGGAAAGATATAGTAATTCACTAATGCCAGTCCCAATAGAAGAAAACACTAAAATTAACAAAGCTTATTTAATGGATATGGTAATTGATTTAAATGTAAAAGGAACCTATTCCATTACACAAAACTTTTCAGTGTTTGCCCAACTTAATAATTTTGGTTTTCAAAGCTACGAAAGATGGTTAGGTTATCCGGTTCAAAATTTTAATTTCCTGGGAGGAATCAGTTATTCATTTTAAAAATTTTACTTTAGAATCCAACTCCTTAATCCTGAATCAGATTCATTATTTAAAAGGTTAATATTTTGTTGATAAAAACAAGCTTCCGAGGCTACAAAAAATCCTATAATTCTGCTATATTTTGCTATATTTGCATGTCAATTTTAATGCATATTTTTTCTATTGTAAAGCACTGAAATACAATGTATTAAAAAACAAAAAATAATAAGGTTTTTTGAAGTCAAAATTTATATGAATATTTTATGATTTCAAGATTGCACAGATTAAAATAAAATAACATAGAATGAGTGAATTGGAAAACGAAAAAATGAGCAATGGGGGGAATGGAAATGGCAATTATTCAGCAGAAAGTATTCAGGTTTTAGAAGGACTTGAAGCTGTTAGAAAAAGGCCGGCCATGTACATTGGCGATGTTAATGAAAAAGGATTGCATCATTTGGTTTATGAAGTAATAGACAATTCGATTGATGAAGCAATGGTTGGTTATTGCAACAATATAGAAGTAATAATCCATGAAGACAATTCAGTTACAGTTAAAGACGATGGAAGGGGTATTCCAACAGAAAAACATACAAAAGAAAACAAATCGGCACTGGAAGTAGTTATGACAGTCCTCCATGCCGGAGGAAAATTTGACAAAGATTCCTATAAAGTTTCAGGAGGATTACATGGTGTTGGGGTTTCAGTTGTAAATGCATTATCTATTTATTTAAAAGCTGAAATTCAGCGCGATGGGAAGATATGGGTTCAGGAGTACTCAAAGGGAATACCAAGTGGAACAGTAGCTGTAACAGGCGATTCTGATAAAACCGGAACAACTGTAACGTTTAAACCCGATGATTCAATTTTCCTGATCACAAAATACAAATATGAGATTCTGGCAGCAAGACTTCGTGAATTATCGTTCCTGAATGCAGGAATCAAACTATCGTTAACCGATGAACGGGAAAAGGATGAAGAAGGTAATTTTAAGAGTGACCAGTTTTATTCAGAAGAAGGATTAAAAGAATTTGTAAAATACCTGGATGAAACACGTGAAAAGCTAATTGATAATATCATAAATATTTCATCCGAAAAGCACGGAATGCCTGTTGAAATAGCACTGCAATATAATACTTCATTTTCTGAAAATATCCATTCATATGTAAATAACATCAATACAATAGAAGGTGGAACTCACCTTACCGGTTTCAGGAGAGGATTAACACGTACCTTAAAAGGTTATGCTGATCAATCGGGAATGTTGGCTAAAATGAAATTTGATATTAATGGAGACGATTTCAGGGAGGGATTGACTGCAGTTGTATCTGTAAAAGTTGCAGAACCACAGTTTGAAGGACAAACAAAAACCAAGTTGGGAAACTCCGATGTAAGTATTTCGGTCGACCAGGCGGTTAGCGAAATGCTTAAAAACTATCTGGAAGAAAACCCTAAAGATGCTAAAACCATTGTCAATAAGGTTATTCTTGCTGCAATGGCAAGGCACGCTGCACGTAAAGCACGTGAAATGGTTCAGCGGAAAAATGCGCTTACAGGTGGAGGACTTCCAGGTAAACTCAGCGATTGTTCAGAAAAAGATCCTTCTTTGTGTGAGGTTTTCCTGGTTGAGGGAGATTCGGCAGGTGGAACGGCCAAACAGGGCCGGAACCGAAGATTCCAGGCTATCCTTCCTTTAAGAGGAAAAATCCTGAACGTTGAAAAAGCCATGGTACATAAAATCTTCGAAAACGAAGAAATAAAAAATATCTTTACTGCTTTAGGAGTAACCATTGGGACAGAGGAAGATTCCAAACAACTTAACCTGGATAAACTCCGATACCATAAGGTAGTTATTATGACCGATGCTGATGTGGATGGAAGCCACATTGCAACGCTTATTATGACTTTCTTCTTTCGGTATATGAACGACCTGATAACACGAGGGCATCTTTATATTGCTGCTCCTCCACTCTATCTAATTAAGAAAGGGAAAAAGGAAGCCTATGCATGGAATGACCAGCAACGATTAAAACTGATTGATGAATGGGCCGAAGGAAAAGAATCGGCCGTTTCAACTCAGCGCTACAAAGGATTGGGTGAAATGAATGCCCATCAATTGTGGGAAACGACAATGAATCCTGAGGAGCGTACACTCCAACAAGTAACTATTGAAAATGCTGCAGAAGCAGACCATATCTTTTCGATGCTAATGGGCGGCGATGTACCACCACGACGTAAATTTATTGAGGACCATGCGGTTTATGCCAATATTGATGTATAATTTGAAATACGAGTAGTGAGTAATGAGATTTATTCTCTGATATAAAAAGCTATAAAATCCGGGTTTCACCCCGGATTTTTTCTCAATACTCACTACTAAATACTTTAAAAATGAATATTTGTGTTTTCTGTTCTTCAAGTAATGGCATAGCCGATTCTTATTTTAGTGAAGCTAAAACACTTGGAACTTTAATAGGAAAAAGTGGCCATACTTTGGTTAATGGTGGTGGTAATGTTGGCTTAATGGAGGAATCTGCAGCAGCTGCAAAAAAAGCTGGTGCAAATACTATCGGTGTAATTCCTGTTAGAATGCATGAAAGAAACCTGACTTCCGAAAATTCACTTGAGGTAATTATTACCGATGACATGAAGGATAGAAAAGAACAGATAAGAGAAATTTCGGATGCCTTTATTGCATTGCCAGGTGGTTTTGGAACTCTTGAAGAAATTTTAGAGGTAATAACTTTAAAACAACTTACATATCATAACAAAGCCATTGTTTTTATTAATACAAATAATTTCTTCCAATTTCTTTTCAAACAATTTGAAGTTACATTCTCTGAAAATTTCGCAAAAGAAGAGTACAACCAATTATATTATATTACTGAAAATGCTGAAGATGCTATCGAATATATTCAGAATTATAAGCATATAGAAAAGTTTTCAAAATGGTTTAAGGTTCCTGAAAAATAAATTAATCAACTTCGATTTCTCCTTCAAAAACAAAAGTAGCAGGGCCTTTCAACCAAACGTTTTTAAAACCATTGCCTTCTTTTTCAAATAATACGCTGAGATTGCCTCCTTTGGCTTTCACTTTAAATTCTCCCTTATCAATTCCGGTTTTAATTGCTGCACATAAAGCTGCAGCAGTAATACCTGTTCCACATGCTAATGTTTCATTCTCAACACCTCTTTCATACGTGTAAACAGTCAATTCATTTTTTCCCAATTTAGTAAAATTCACATTGGTACCTGTTTCTTTAAAACGATCATTATACCGAATTTTTCTCCCCTCGGAATAAACATCCAGCGAATCAATTTCTTCTATAAACCTGACATAGTGTGGAGAGCCCGTATCCAGAAAATAATCATCCGAGATATTCTCAAATGATGAGACATCAATCATTTTAAGGTTAACTTGTTGATCACTTTCCACAACAGCTTTATGTAATCCGTCAACGGCCATAAAAGTTGTATTGGTTTGAATAATTCCAAGTTTTTTAGCAAACGAAACGATGCACCTTCCACCATTACCACACATACTTGCTTCGGGTCCATCAGAATTAAAATAAAGCATTTCAAAATCATAATCCTTGTGATTCTGTAAAAGCATTAATCCATCGCTTCCAACTCCAAAACAACGATCGCATAAAAATTTTATCAATGAAATATTATTGCTATCAAACCACATTTTTCTGTTATCAATAATAACAAAATCATTCCCGGCACCCTGGTATTTCCAAAATCTGATATTCATTTTCAGAATTGTTTATTTGGCTAAACTGACAATTTTATAATGATATTTTGTATTTTATGACAATTTTATAAAACTTTTTAACAAAAACAGGTGTTAGCTGTTAAAATAACTAAAATGCGATTCAGTATTTTTTATTTTTAAAACAACGGCAGTATCTTTGCGTTTTATTGTAACATTTTAAATAAAATTAAAACAAACTATATAATTGAATAAGCCATGAAAAAGTTACAAAAAATTTTATTGTCATTTATTTTAGTTGTTACAGGTGCTTTTTTAACACTTTTTGTTTACACCAAATATTTCGACAAACCTGAAGTAATTACGATACAGGAAAACCAACCCATAAAATATACTGCTTTACCTGATGACGTTGAAGGGCAGTTGCCAGATCTTACATTTGCAGCTGAGAATTCAATCCATGCAGTAGTTCATATAATGACTCAATCAGTTCGAGGTGGTTGGTCCGGTGGTGAAAATCCCATTCTGGATTTCTTTGGTTACCGCTACAGACAACAGGAACCTCAAATTGCCAGAGGCTATGGTTCAGGTGTGATTTTATCAGACGATGGTTTTATTGTAACAAATAACCATGTTATTGAAAATGCCCAGAAAATAATGGTGGTTTTAAATGATAAAAGAGAATATGAAGCTGAATTAATTGGAACTGATCCAACAACTGATGTAGCCCTTCTAAAAATTGACTCGAATGATTTACCTTTTCTGAAATACGGAGAATCAAATGAATTAAAATTGGGTGAATGGGTACTTGCTGTTGGAAATCCATTTAACCTTACTTCAACTGTTACAGCTGGAATAGTAAGTGCAAGAGCAAGAAACCTTGGAATTAACAATGATAATTTGTCAATCGAAGCATTTATTCAGACCGATGCAGCTGTGAATCCTGGTAACAGTGGGGGTGCACTCGTAAACCAAAATGGTAAACTTGTTGGAATAAATACAGCCATAGCTTCACGCACGGGCACATATTCGGGTTATTCTTTTGCAGTTCCAGTTTCTATCGTTAAAAAAGTTGTTAACGACCTGAAAGAATTTGGCGAAGTACAAAGAGCTTTAATCGGTATAAGCATTCGGGATATAACAGCTGAATTAGCTGAAGCCAATGACTTTGATAGAATTGAAGGAGTGTATGTTGCTGATGTAACTGAAAACGGGGCAGCCAGGGAAGCTGGAATAAAAAGAGGGGATGTAATTATTAGTGTGGCAAACACAAAAGTAAATTCCGGAGCAGAACTTCAGGAAAAGGTAAGCCAGTTCAGGCCAGGTGATGATATCTCAGTTTTAGTAAAAAGAAATAATTCAGAGAAACATTTTACTGTCACTCTCCGTAACAAACACGGAGATACACAAATAGTAAGAGATAACATAACAGTTCTTGGAGCTGAATTTGAAGAAATCAGTAATAGAGAAAAAGAAAGGCTTGAAATTTCTTACGGAATAAAAATTAATAATTTAAATGACGGCAAATTAAAAGATGCCGGAATTAACGAAGGATTTATCGTTACCAATGTCAATAAAAAACCTATTTATGAGGTTAATGACTTCAAAAGAGAGATTGGTAATGCGAGAGGAGGAATATTGGTAGAAGGGATTTACCCTACTGGTGAAACTGCCTATTTTGTTTTTGGTTTAAGTTAGAAAAATGATTCCGGTTAAGGGCAACTTTATTTATTTGTCAATTTGTTATAAAATATAACTTAATCTCGTTGAACATTCAAGGCAAAAGTTCTATATTTGCACGTTTTTTAAGAAAGGTATATGAGACAACTAAAGATCACAAAGTCAATCACAAACCGTGAAAGTGCCTCATTAGATAAGTATTTACAGGAGATTGGAAAGGAAGAATTGATCACTGTAGAGGAGGAAGTTGAATTAGCACAGAGGATTAAGAAGGGTGATCAGGCTGCATTGGAAAAATTAACCAGAGCCAACTTACGTTTTGTTGTGTCGGTAGCTAAACAGTACCAAAATCAGGGACTAAGCTTACCCGACCTCATTAACGAAGGAAACCTTGGGCTTATTAAAGCTGCGGAAAAATTTGATGAAACCCGTGGTTTTAAATTTATTTCCTATGCTGTTTGGTGGATTCGTCAGTCAATTCTTCAAGCTCTTGCTGAACAGTCTCGAATTGTTCGATTGCCATTGAATCAGGTTGGTTCGTTGAATAAAATCAACAAAGCATTTTCGAAATTCGAACAGGAAAACGAACGCAAGCCATCTCCAGAAGAATTAGCTGAATCTTTGGATCTCCCAGCCGACAAAGTTGCCGATACATTGCGTGTTTCAGGAAGGCATGTATCAGTAGATGCACCATTTGTTGATGGAGAAGACAACAGCTTACTCGACGTACTTGTCAATAACGATTCTCCTAATGCAGACAGAGCTCTGATTCAGGAATCGTTGGCAAAAGAAATTCACAGGGCATTAGCCACATTGACTGAACGTGAAAGTGACATTATCAGATTATTTTTCGGGATCGGATGCCAGGAGATGACCCTGGAAGAAATCGGTGAACGATTTGGGCTGACCCGTGAAAGGGTACGGCAAATTAAAGAAAAAGCTATCAGGCGATTACGACATACATCGCGAAGTAAATTGCTTAAATCATATCTTGGATAAAAGATATAAAAAAAACCGCTTCGAAAAGCGGTTTTTTTATGCTCTATTTTCTAAATTATCTTATTAATTCGATACTACGTTTAACAAATTTATCAAGGTCGACACCTTTTAACATGCCGCTTGCCAGTAATGCAAGATCAACCAATTGTTTTGCATGTTTATTCTTTTTACCAAAATCGGTAAGCTTCAACTTTTTCTTTTCTTCCAGTTCAGAAACAGTCTTATTCAGATCGTCCAGCTTTTCTTTATCGGCTTGAGGAACTTCCTCATCTTTTTTACCTTCCTTCGCCTTTTCAAGTTTATCAACTTCTACTTTAATCCCTGATAATTCAGTATTAAATTTTTCAAGAGCAGTCCCAAGAGTTTTATCTTTTCTATCCATTACCCTTTTAACCAAAGGATGTGCATTATTGACAACAAGGTTCAGGCTGTCAGGCATTTCACCATAGAAACTCATTCCTGATTGAATCTGACTCATGTCTTTCATTCGACGCATAAACTCGCTCCGGGTAATAACAACAGGGTTACCATTTTCGCCCATATCCTGAAAATCAACCATAAAAGTAGTTCCTGTAACCTCAGGGCAAACTGCCTGAAATACCGGGCGTAATTCTTCCTTCTGATCAAAAGTCAATTCTTTTTTTGTTTCAGAATCTTTTTTAATAAGGTTTTCAACAACTTCAGAATCAACACGAACAAATTTTTTGTCACTAAACTTCTGTTCCAATTGATTGATAAGTGGTGTTGAAAGTACATCATCCATGATCAATACATCGTAACCTTTTGATTTTGCTTCTTCAACAAAACTAAATTGAGCTTCAATATCACTAGTATATAAGAAAATCAGATTTTTATCTTTATCTGTCTGGTTCTCTTTAATAAGCTTTTCATATTCTTCAAAAGTAAAATACTTACTCTCAGTATTTTTCAGAAGGAAAAAATCTTTTGAACGGTCATAGAATTTTTCATCAGATAACATTCCGTATTCTATAAAAACTTTCAGGTCGTCCCATTTTTTCTCAAAATCATCACGTGATTCTTTAAAAATATCATTTAACCTATCAGAAACCTTTTTTGAAATATGGCTACTGATTTTTTTAACATTCGAATCGCTTTGTAAATACGACCGAGAAACATTTAACGGGATATCAGGTGAGTCGAGAACTCCATGTAATAAAGTCAGAAATTCAGGAACAATCCCCTCAACCGAATCTGTTACAAATACCTGATTACTATAAAGTTGAATTTTATTTTTCTGAACTTCAAAATTATTTTT
>JABMQB010000250.1 GCA_013203525.1 Mariniphaga sp. | reverse complement strand
GAAATTGAATATTTAAAAGAGGTTATTGATTCTGGTTGGTGGGGACTTGGTCCTAAAACAAAAGAATTTGAAGATAAGTTTGCTGAGTACATTGGAATAGATTATGCCGTAGGATTAAATTCAGCAACTGCTGCACTTCACATAGCATTAAAATGTATAGATGTGGAAGGTTGTGAAGTTATTACGCCTTCTATGACTTTTGTGACAACAAATCATGCCGTATTATATAACAATGGTATTCCTGTTTTTTGTGATGTTGATCCTGATAATTTGAACGTTGATCCGGATAAAATTGAAGAATTGATTACTAATAAAACTAAAGCTATCATTGTTGTTCACTTTGGCGGTTATGCCTGTGATATGGACAGAGTTATGGATATTGCTAAAAAGCATAATTTGTTTGTGATAGAAGATGCAGCTCATGCTTGCGGTGGAGAATATAAGGGAAGAAAATTAGGCTCAATTGGAGATTTTGGTTCATTTAGTTTTCAGGCTGTAAAAAATCTTTCTACAGGTGATGGCGGTATGCTTGTTACGAATAATAAAAAGTGGTTTGAAAGATCGAAAAAATTACGCTGGGTTGGCATTTCTAAGGATACTTTTGAACGTGGCGCAGGAAACTCATATGACTGGTTCTATGATGTGACCGAATTGGGATTTAAATACCATATGAATGACATCTCTGCAGCGATTGGGCTGGCTCAACTTGAAAAATTGGATTGGATGAATGATATTCGTAGAAAATGGTCAAATTATTACCGAGAAAATTTAAGTGGAATCAAGCAAATCAGTTGTCCTCCTCAAAAAGCTTATATGTTTCCCGCGTGTCATAATTTTGTAATTAAAACTGAACAAAGAGATGAACTAAGGAATTTTTTGATGGAAAAAGGAATAACAACCGGTGTTCATTATTATCCTAACCATTTGTACGATATGTACAAACCATATTATCGTGAATTACCAGTTACGGAAAAAATATGGAAGAGATTAATGACGTTGCCTCTTTTCCCAGGAATGACTGAAGAAGAGATAGGTTTTGTGATTGATTCCATAAAAGAGTTTTACCAAACTAGCAACATAGAATAATTATGAAACTAAAAAAGTTATTTGTAGATCAAAGTAATGAAGGGAAAATATTAAATTTCATCAATGTTAATGACGGAACTGTGTTTCATGAACCTTTTTTAAACAAGTTGATTAAAAAATATCATAAAACTGATTTTTATTATTTGGTTGATTCTGTTGATCAATTTAAAGTGATTTGTCCTGTTCACACAAATAGTAATTCAATTAATAAAGACATTTCGTTTAAAGCATTAGGCGATGTACCTTATGGTGGTTTTCTAGGTGATATCCCTGTTCCTTTAAGTGAAATAAAACCAAAGTTATTTGATAGAGTTGTATATGCCGGAATGCCACGAAATAATGGATATCAAAATAACATTCCTTTGATTGGTGAAACCTGTATGGTGGATTTAACTTTATCGGAAGACGACATTTTTAATAAAGTTATCAATCCAAAGAGAAGAAACATGATAAGGAAGGCTATGAAAAGTAATGTTAAGGTAGTTAAATACGATACAATAGATGGCTTTGAGTTATATAAACCTCTTTTAGAAGAGCTTCATGCAAGACTTGGTTATCATCATTTGAAAATTGAATTTTATAAAGAATTATTTGAATATTATTCTCAAAAAAAACAAGCAATATTAATGTTGGCTTTTTCTAATGGTGTTTTACTTTCGGGTAATTTTCTTGTAGGTAATAAAAATATCTTCCATTATTATAAAGGTGCCTCTACAGCAAATATAAAAAACCTGGGACAAGGTGAATTACTACAATGGGAAGGAATAAAATGGGCTAAAGAGATAGGCACAAAATACTACGATTTATGTAATTTGAATAAAGAAAAACTTCCAGCATTGTATCGATTTAAAACAGGTATTTCCTCAGATATTTATCAATATCCAGTTTACAGCAAGACGAGTTTATCTTATAGATTATTTAATAGGTTGGTCAAAAATGTTAAATAAAATAAAAAGATACCTTATTAGTACCTATGTGAAACTGAATAATTCTACATGCACTTTTTCAGAAGGAGCACGGGTTAGTAGAAAAGCTTGCTTTGGCAAGAATATTAAATTCGGAGAAAATTGTAGAATTGGCGCAGACGTAATAATAGGAGATGGCGTTTCCATAGGGGTAAATACCACTCTTAGACATATACGAATTGGGATTAACTCACATATAGAATCTGGCATTAAAATTGTAGGTACGGGTAAAGGAAAAATTAAAATTGGGAAGGAATGCTATATCGGGGCAAATAATATTTTAGATAATAGTGATGATATAATTATTGGAGATTTTGTTCATATCGCTGGTCCTTCAACAGGTTTATGGTGCCACTCTACCGCCCAAATGTGTATGAATAGTATTCCTTTAAATGATTCTGCCAGAGATAAATACAGACCAACATCTCCTATTAGAATTGAAAGTAATGTTTATGTTGGTGGGAATTGTACAATATATCCTGGAATAACAATAGGTCACCATTCAGTGATTGCACCTAATAGTGCCGTTACCAAAGACGTTCCATCATCTTCAATGGTTGGTGGTGTACCCGCTAAAGTAATTAATGGAATTAAAAAAACTAGTTAAAAATACTTCTTACCTTATGCTTACAAAAGTATTCCAATTTATTGCAGGTATTTTTCGTTCAAAACTAAATGCTGTTTTATTGGGTACTGCTGGAGTGGGAATTGTTAATCAGCTAACATTCTTAACTCAAAGCCTAACTAAGTTTACTTTGTTAAGTATGAGCGAAGCCGTTGTTAAGCAAATAGCCGAAAGTAGAGATAAAGATACAGTAACAGAAGTAATAAATTCTTCATTGAAATCTTATATTATTTTGATTTTATCGTTTATGAGTATCAGCATAATTCTTTTTAATTATTTTTCTGATGATTTAACAAAATATGTTTTTGGCGATATAAAGTACATTAGATATTTTTTCATTGCTTTATTCACTTTCCCTATATTGGTATTAAATAGTATTCCCTTTGCAATTCTAAAAGGTTTTAAAAATGTGAAAGCAATTTCACAAGCAAGAGTACTCATAATAATTGTAAATTTACTTATATTTATTCCATTAATAATATTATATAAGCTTGATGGAGCAATAATCTTTATTCCTTCTTCATATATTTTAACACTAACAATCAATTATTTGTTTGTAAAATATCAACATTTATCTAATTTGAAAATATCTTTTTTATCTATTATGAAAGCACCATTACATAAGGGTTATGTAAAAGAATTGCTGCTGTTTTCTGGTGTTGGATTGTCAGTAGGTTCTTATTCAATTTTTTCTGAGTTCACATGTAGAT
>JABMQB010000249.1 GCA_013203525.1 Mariniphaga sp. | reverse complement strand
TGTCATTCAAAAATCATTTAAATTAAAATTATGATTGATGACTAAGTAAGTGAATACAAAGGTATTGTATGATAATATGTATAAATCCTTTGGGTTCACATGGGTTGTCGAAATTATCGGCAACCCATTTTTTTGGTTAATTAAATTAAGTTGTCATACTTTTCTTGTAATCTGCTTTCCGAATTACCCTAATTTCTTCAAAATCGTAAGTATTTGTCAGTCAGTTTAATGTGTTTGAATAGTCAGGTTTTTCCTGATATATATTAATGCAATTTTTTGGAATCTAAGTCGAAATCCCTTCATAAATGCAGGTATTACGCATATTATCTTGCCATTTCTCCCAATACCTGTTTACTCCTATTCGAATAAGGTTTTAAGATTCTTTTTATCAGGTTAACCCTTATTTAACCGCGGACCCTATTTGCCTAGTTTTGAATCATATAAGGCGCTTGCGTGGGTCAAGAAAGCAAGCAACAATAAGAGGTTCATTAAACAAGCAAGAAAGGCAATGAGAAAAATTTTACATAACAAAACAAAAGTGGGGCTTATAATAACGGCAATATTGTTTGCCGCATTAAATGTATTCTCCACAAATTATTATGTAAGTAACGATGGGAATGATTCAAATTCCGGTACATCAATATCGTCACCATGGAAATCACTCGGAAAAGTGAATAACTTCAATCTTAGTCCGGGTGATGCTGTTTATTTTAAGAAGGGCGATTCATGGTATGGTACTCTTTATCCTAAAAGTGGAAATTCGTCGGGATATATTACTTATGGTTCTTATGGTTCAGGAGCTAAACCTTTACTTCACCAGTCAGTTCAGTTAAATAGTACAAATAACTGGATTCATGAGGGTGGAAATATCTGGACAAGTGTTTCTTCGGGGACAACTGGTTCTGAGCTGATTCCAAATACTGATTTTGATTCAAATACAGATGCATGGAGTTTGTATGTGGCCAGTGGATCTCAGGCAACCATGTCGCGTGATTTGACGGAATATTATACTGCTCCTGCGAGTTTGAAAATTTCTGGAGTAGAAATGGGAACAAGTTCCAGTGCTATACAATTAAAGGTAGGAAATGGAGCATTAAGCTTAGAATCAGGGCAGGTTTACGAAGTGTCGTTCTATATAAAAGCTTCAACTCCTTTTTCTCTTTCATATATATCAATTATACAAAACGGCCCGCCATTTAGTTCTTATGGGTCATTTTCATCTTCTGTTCCTGAAATCACAACTAGCTGGAAACAAGTGAAGATGTTATTTACAGCCAATACCACTGCAACCGATGCTAGTTTTCGTTTTTTTATGGGTAATACGCTACCCTCAGGTGCATCTTTGTATATCGATAAGGTTAGTATGAAAAAAACTGAAAACACGCCTTTAAATATTGATGTTGGGAATATGATCCTGAATAACGGATCGAAATGTGGGGTAAAAGTTTGGAACAGGTCGGATTTGAATGTACAGGATGAGTTCTGGTACGACGGATCATCTGGAACAGTAAAGTATTATTCAAGTTCAAATCCGGCATCTCTTTATTCTGATATTAAATGCGCTATGACCAAAGTTGTTGTAATCATTGATGGCAAAAGCTATCTCAATATCGAAAACCTAAATGTAAGTTACAGCGGGCATGATGCAATAAGGGGGAGTTCTGTCCACCATATCAACATTCGTAATATCGATGCTCATTTTCATGGTGGAGGCAATCCTTATAATGGAACCATTCGATTGGGTGGGGGTATCGGCTTTTGGGCAAATGCAAGCAATATTTTAATTGAAGGATGCAATATTTCTGATGTATATGATGCTGCTTTAAGTAATCAGAGTAATGTTGCATGTACTCAGGCAGACATAATTTATCGTAATAATGTAATATCAAACAGTGAATATTCATTTGAGTTTTTTAATCGTCACAGTAGTGCAGTCTCAAGAAATATTCAGTTTATAAATAACACCTGTTTAAATGCCGGGTACGGCTGGAGTCATAGTCAACGCCCAGATCCATACGGAAGGCATATTTGTATAAGAACAATCCCAGCAAATGGGGAAGATATTATTATCAAAAACAATATTTTTTATCAGGCCAGAGAGGTTAGCATGAATTTAAGTAATGGTCCTTTATCAGTCCTTGATATTGACCATAACTGTTTTTATCAAACCAATGCATATGTTGCAAAATTACCCGGAAATGTAATGTACAGACCGTCTCAATTCGAACAATATGTTGAGGATTCGGGCATGGAAGAAGGTTCGTTTTTGGAAAATCCACTTCTTTCAAACAACAGGTTAAGAGCTGAATCACCTTGTATCGATGCAGGAAATCCTGATTCTCCTAAAGATCCGGATAATACTAGAGCAGATTTGGGTGCTTTTTATTATCATCATTCAGTTGAAATTAGTCCGGTATATTATGAAGAAGAAATTAACATTTGTCAAGGTGAGTCTTATAATGGATGGAGTAACTCAGGAGAATATCAACGTATACTTGAAGCGGCAAGTGGAGGCGATAGTATTGTAACCACTATTTTAACAGTTAATCCGGTATATAATATTTCGGAAGAAATTACAATCAAAGAGGGCGAAAGTTATAAAGGTTGGAACACCAATGGAGTATATGGCCGTACATATCAAACCATTTCCGGTTGCGATAGTATTGTAACTACCTATTTAACCGTTTTGGAGCGTATTGAAGTTAGTGAAGAAAAAAGTATTTGCGAAGGCTATACTTACCTTGGATGGAGCGAAACCGGTGTATACCAACGTATATTAACTACATCAAATGGAGCTGATAGTGTGATAACAACAATTTTATCAGTTAATCCGGTTTATAATTTAACAGAAGAAATTACGATAAAAGAAGGCGAAAGTTATAGAGGTTGGAACACTAGTGGGGTATATGAAAGTTCTTATAGAACCATTTCCGGTTGCGATAGCATTGTAACTACCAATTTAAATGTACTTGCAAGGATTGAAATAATTGAGGAAATAAATATTTGTGAGGGTGAAACCTACTTGGGTTGGTCTGAATCCGGTGAATACGAAAGGTTGTTTGAAACTGCCAATGGAACCGATAGTTTATTAACAACATTTTTAACTATCCACCCTGTTTATTATGTTACTGAAGAAATAATATTAAAGGAGGGTCAGACCCACAAATCGTGGGCAGCCAGCGGTGTTTATGAAGAAAACCTGGAAACTATTTTTGGCTGTGACAGCACAGTAATAACTTATTTAACTGTATTAGAAAGAATTGAAACAGTAGAGGAAATAACAATCTGCGAAGGTGAAACCTATCTGGAATGGTCTGAAACCGGAGAATACCA
>JABMQB010000248.1 GCA_013203525.1 Mariniphaga sp. | reverse complement strand
TGTCCGCACAATTGATGATACAATTTTCAGGGCCGTTTTCCGATTTTACAACAATTGCTTTCCCGGCAAAACTCAAAAAAAGGTTTCCTTCACCTGAGTAAGTTCCATCGGCAATAAGAACAGTATCGCCTTCACTGGCAGCATCCATGCCTGCTTGAATAGTTGCGTATTCAGACGGAACTTTAATTGTTGCTGAATAAGAATTAAAAATAACAAATAACAGAAAGCTAATAAATGTTAGATAGAATTTCATCGTTCTGGTTTTTTAAGTTTAATTAGACTCCACGCAAAATCAAATATTTAGATATAAAAATTATATTATTGAATAATAATCTTTTGACTTGTAACATTTTTTTCATTCGTAACCACAAAATGATAAATCCCTTTACTAAGATGCGATACATTAAAGTGTTCAATTTGATTTGCAACCGGATATTCAATTTCTCTCACTTCCATCACCTGCCCTAAACCATTAATAAGTTTAACCGAAAGTTTTTCAGGTGGATTTGAATCAATTCTGAAACTAAATTCTCCCCGGTTTGGGTTTGGCATAATTGAATTAGAAAAATCATATTTTTCTAACCGTATTGCTGGTGTATTAATTAATTCCGATGAATATGTACATCCATTTTTTGTAGCCTCTAAAAAGTAATTCCCATCCTGTGTGTATGTATATGTTTTACTTGTTGCGCCGTCAATCTCCACATTCTCATAGTACCATTGATATTCATCATAATTTTCGTTTGAAGTCAATGTATTTTGAATATCATTATGCGTAAAAGTTGGTTTAAACGGTGGGTAAATTGAAAGGTTTGTAACCACAATGCTATCACAACCATTTACAGTTTGTAAAGTACGTTGATGCTGACCTTCGGTTGTAAATCCAAAATACTCATCGCCCACACATATTGAAGTATCTTCTACAATATAAAACACAGGATTAACTGTCAAAAAAGTTATAACCAAACTATCACAACCAGTTACTGCTTCAAGTTCTCTTTGATGTTGCCCTGCTTCTGTAAATCCTAAATAATTATCGCCCTCACAAATTGAAACATATTCAACATCATTATATACTTCCATAATCGTTAAATGAGTTAAAACTGTACTATCGCAGCCATTAATCGTTTCGAATACTCTCGTATAGCCCCCGGGTTCAGTTATGCCCAGGTAATTTTCGCCTTCACAAATTGACACAAATTCCTCTGACGCATAGGTAGGATTTACAGTTAGATAGGTTGTAACAATACTATCAATGCCAGTTGCAGATGTCAGGGTTCGTTGAAATTCCCCACTTTCGGAATGCCCTTCATATTCCTCTCCCTGGCAAATAGATACATATTCATCCGTTTCAATTGAAACACTATGTGATTCAACAGCGCCAATATCAATAATATTATTTAAGATTCTGAGATTACCTAAATAGTCGGTTAAACCTATGCTCAGGTCTGTAGTATCTGGTGTACCTGCATCAATACAAGGTGAGCCTTCCAACAGCTCATAAGTTAAAGAATCCAGTAACGGATCGGATGAGATATTTCCATCGGTTCCCGTAAGGTCAAAAACCTGTGCGCTTTTTGTTTCAACCGAATCGCTGAATATGTAATTTCCTCCCGGATTTCCATAAACATTATTATAAGCGATTTCAGGAACATTGCCCTGATTTGGAATTATAATACCAGCACGAACTAAACCCTCCTCATCGGAAGTCCCATATGAAATAATTTCTGGCGAAAAAACAGAGCTACATCCATGAGGGACAAAGTTAACCACCCTTTTTTCGCTAATGGCAAAACTGTTTAAATCTGAGCTTACAGTAACAGACAATCCACCATACCAGCCACTAAGCACTCTAGAGGCTACTTCAACCCAAAACCTTTCTCCTGTTTCAGCCCACACAGTTTGATCCAATCCGGTGCATCCCGAAATATGAATATCGCCTGGTGGCCCATAATTTATAAATCCAAAATAATATATTACATTTTTAAGTATAACTCCATCATAATCATACCATGCAAATAAATCATCTTTATACCATCGGCTTACTCCCAGGTGTGTATCGCTGCTTCTTGCTCCTGTAATTATATTATTTACAATTTTAGCAGTTGCATTTTTAACTGAAACACTTCCTCCTTTAATTGAAGAATTATTAATTATATGATTATTGACCATAATTGGTGCCGAAGTATCGTCACAAAAAATTGCCCCAACATTCAACCCCTTGTTTTCTATAATTATATTATTCCGGATATTTGGATTTGAATTATTATTTATTGAAATACCACCCTCATTCGTTCCACCAACATAAATTTCAGAAAGCCGGTTGTGTTGGTCGTATACCCCTGTCGAAGTTGATGAAAAACGAGTTCCTCCATTCTTTCTTATCAAGTTACTGCTAATTTGCGGCGAAGAATTTTCACAATAAATGCCTGTGTTTTCATTTTCAATAATTTGATTTTCGAATATCTGAGGCGATGATCCATTACAATAAATTCCATAACTAAAGCTGTACTTTACAATATTGCCTTCAATCTGAGGATTGCTCCCATTCCTATTATATATTCCATAAAAGCTCCATTCAATATCATTGTCTTTAATGATTGGCGAAGCCATATTACAATGAATTCCGGACATACTTAAATTCCCAAAATTACTTGAATACATTGACCTTTTAATTGTATTATTTCTAATTATACCTTTCGATCTTTCAATATAAATTCCCTCGTCGTTACTTTTTGAAATAACATTGTTTTCTATTAAAGGGTCAGAAAGGACTCCTACACAATGAACTCCTCTGTTATTTGATTCTAAAATATTATTTTTAATTGTGGGTGACGATTGATCGATGATAATAACCCAACAACCATTAATAATATTGAACCCATCAACAACACTACCTCTTGTTTCACCGTTTGTAATCAGAAATGCCTGTACTCCGGTTCCTTCAACAC
>JABMQB010000247.1 GCA_013203525.1 Mariniphaga sp. | reverse complement strand
GCATTAGTCCATTAGAGATTTTTATTAAGGGGCTACTATAAATAGAATTTATTTTCACAGTTCCCGAAAGGAAGTCATATAAATCAGGGATTCCCCAAATTGTTATTTGCCTGTTTTCTACAATGGTTAATATTTCGCTAAGCCTTTTATGTTCCGTTGTTTCAAGGGCAATTATAACTTCTTCAATTTGATTTTGTACAATAATTTCTTCTAAATTATTAATATCACCAAGTTTTTGTAAATGCTCACCCAATAACGAATCGTTGTTGTTATTAACATGAATAAATCCAATAAACCTATTCCCGGGAGGACGTACCTGGGTTGTCATTTCATTATATATTTTTACAGCTTTTTCATTACTTCCAATCAAAAGAGTATTAAATCCAAATTGACGTTTATGAATTTTATGAATGGTTCGTGTGGTAAGAATTAGCCTAAAAAAATAGGTTAATGTAAAATGCAGCCCAAGCAAAGTAAAAAAGAGTTGGTAGTAATTTTTATAGGATTTAATAAAGTCATCAAGTATTAATACAAAAAATATTATTACAACTCCAATTATAGCAGTTAAAACAGTTTGACCCAATTCGATTAGACGCGAACGGCGGTATATATTTTTATAAATGCCTGTTATATAATAAAATGTAATCCAGAATACAGGAATAATAATCAATCCCAAATAAAATTTAATTGTAAATTCAATAGGGACATCAGTACCAAAATATTGAGGTTCAACTACAGCCTTCCTGTAAATGTAGAAAATTGCCCAGCTAATTGAGGCAGCCAGAAAATCCAAAATCACATACCTGGCAACCTGCCGTTTTTTATTCATATCATTTGATTAAGCCTAGTCAAGCTATTGATTTTTTCCAATGCTAAGATGTAATCAACAACGTAACCACTTATAAATTATTGCGGCAAAAATAGGTTTTATATGGTTATTTTAAAGAGAAGCGATGTTTATTTTACTGTTTATATCTTTAACAGTTTTGAGAGCAGTTAGATATTCCCGGATTCCGGTTAATGGAATTTGTTTTTTTATTACTGATTTAAAAAATGATTCATACTCTTTTACAACATCTGAACTTTTTGTATTTACAGATCCTGATACGGATGTAATCTGGTTTGAAGTCAGATTCAGGTCAAAGTAATTATTATCTGAAACTACTTTTAAATTGAATTTTTCATTTTCACCTGTAAAAAGTAAATTTAATTCCAGTATTGAGGAATCAGAATATTCAATTCGGATATTTCGGAAATTGAAAATATTTTCACGATGTGCTGAGTTAATAGTTTTAATTTTTTTTGGAAGGTTTTGCCCCATTTTAATTATTAAAAGAATAATGTCCCAGATAATTTTGCTTTTGATCTCAGATTGTGGTTTTTGAATTTCAATATTTGCATAAAAAGGTGTAGCAGTGTTTTTAACAATAAACTGAACCTGTGAATTAAAGAATAGAGGATTTTTTATTTGAACGATTGTACCTGCTTCTTCAATTAATTTAATTAGCTCATTGCATTGTTCTTCAGTGAAATTAGGATAACCCGAGAAAAATATATGTTTATTTCTTTTAATAGAATCTTTAATTAATGAATAAGGGACTAAGTGGAATCTTCAAGGATAATTGCATCGCATCTTTCAATCAATTCAACTCTGTTATACTCAGGAATAGTAAAACTATATTCCGAATTTTGAGTTTTTGTTCCAACCGATGATTTTCCCTGAATCCTTACGTCTGGATATTTTTTAAGTTTCTCAACTTGTTTTTCGATGGAGGCAATTTTCCCTATTAGTCCAATATTCAGCATGTAACAAAGGTAATTAATTTGAATGCTTGAAATGAATTGCTAATATGGAACTTATTAACGTATTTTGTTAATATTGATGCCAAAAGGTATATTGCCTGATTGGCTTTTTAACCTATTTTTGTGTGATTAGATAATTGAAATGAACGATACTTTAAGGCATAAGGGATTACGAAAACGGCTGGTTGATGGATTAAAGATAAAAGGGATTAAAGACCAGGGGGTACTGGAAGCTATTAATAATATTCCCCGGCACTTGTTTATGGAGAGTTCTTTTGTTCATTTTGCTTATAAAGACCAGGCATTTCCTATTGGAGCAGGACAAACAATTTCACAACCATATACAGTGGCATTTCAGACTCAGTTGTTGGAAATACAAAAGTTTGACAAAGTGCTTGAGATTGGTACAGGCTCAGGCTATCAGGCTTCTGTGCTTCTTGAAATGGGAGCAATTGTTTATACCATTGAAAGGCAAAAAGAACTTTATTTAAAAGTTCGGGAATTTCTTCCTCAAATTGGTTATAACCCAAAATTCTTTTTTGGCGATGGTTATAAAGGATTACCAACATACGGGCCATTCGATAAAATTTTAATTACCGCAGGTGCCACATCTGTTCCCGAAGATTTGAAAAGCCAGTTGAAAATTGGTGGCAGAATGGTTATTCCTGTTGGAAAACACGACAGGCAAAGCATGTGTTTGATTAAACGGTTGGGTGAAAATGAATTTGTAATGGGAAAACATGGAAGTTTTGTTTTTGTCCCCTTATTAAAAGGAACTGCAAACAGTTAATTATGCTTGAAATAAAAAAATATGTAGTAAATCCTCTTCAGGAAAATTCATACCTGATTTATGATGAAACTAAAGAGTGTATAATTATTGACGCTGGTTTTTATTATGGCGAAGAAGAGGATGAGGTCGATTATTTTATTGAAAAGAATGAATTGAAGCTTCAGAAACTGGTAAATACCCATTGCCATTTCGATCATATTATGGGAGTTGAATACTTGCGCAATAAATATAAAGTGAGGTTTGAAGCTCATGAAGAAGATGCATTTTGGGTTGAAAGAGCAGTTGAACAGGGAGCACGGTTTGGGTTTGATATGAAACCCGTTAATCCGATTGATAAATTTATTGTTGAAGATGAAATAATAAGAATGGGTAATTCTGAATTAAGAATTATTCATGTGCCAGGTCATTCAGCGGGGCACGTTGTGTTATATGACGAAAAAGAAGGTAATCTTATTGCAGGTGACGTGCTTTTTTACGGTAGTATTGGGCGCACAGATTTGCCTGGAGGTGATTATAATACCTTGATTGATGGAATAAAATCAAGACTTTTCTGCCTTCCCGATGAAACAATTGTTTATTGTGGGCATGGACCTGAAACAACAATTGGATTTGAAAAAATCCATAATCCATTTTTAACATGATTGGAATTACGTATTAAAATCATTTTTTGGATTAAATACAAACCATAATATTGCCTTATATTTTAATATCTAAATAAATCAGAAATGTCGATTGATAAATTTGTAAACCGCCACATTGGGCCACGTTCTAATGAAATAGATGTAATGCTTGAAAAGGTTGGCGTGTCAAGTCTGGATGAATTAATTGAACAAACTGTTCCTAACAATATCAGGTTAAAAGAACCACTTAAGCTTGAAGAAGGATTATCGGAGAGAAAATATTACAGAAAGATACTTGAGCTGGCTTCAAAAAACAAGGTGTTTAATACTTATATCGGCATGGGTTATTACGACACAATTACACCTGCTGTAATACTCCGGAATGTGCTTGAAAATCCGGTTTGGTATACTTCATATACTCCTTATCAGGCTGAAATATCGCAAGGCCGGCTTGAAGCATTGTTAAATTTTCAGACCATGGTTTGCGAACTTGCAGGAATGGAAATTGCAAATGCATCGCTGCTTGACGAAGCTACAGCGGCTGCTGAAGCTATGACGATGATGTTTAACCTGCGATCAAGGACAATGGTTAAAAATGGAGTAAATGTGATTTTATTGGATGAGAAAACGTGGCCTCAAACTCTCGATGTACTTGTAACCCGGGCTTTGCCTCTTGGAATAGAATTGAGAATTCAGCCTCAAAATAGTTTTGAGTTTACCGATGATGTGTTTAGTGCAATTATTCAATATCCAAATTCAGATGGAGAAATTGTTGATTATTCAGCCCTAGTAAAAGAAGCTCATACAAAAGATGCAAAAGTTGCTGTGGCTGCTGACTTACTTTCTCTGGCAATTCTAACACCTCCGGGTGAATGGAATGCCGATATGGTTTTTGGATGCAGTCAGCGATTTGGTGTTCCTATGGGATATGGAGGTCCACACGCTGCTTTTTTTACTGCGAAAGCTGAATATAAAAGGAATATGCCCGGAAGAATTATTGGTATAACAAAAGATATTCATGGAAACAGGGCCTTGCGTATGGCCTTGCAAACACGTGAGCAACATATAAAACGTGAAAAGGCTACTTCAAATATTTGTACTGCTCAGGCACTTCTGGCAACAATGGCCGGATTTTATGGCGTTTATCATGGTCCGGAAGGAATAAAAGAAATAGCAGAAAGAGTTCATAGTATTGCTGTTTTTCTTACTGAGGAGATATCAAAACTTGGATATCAGCAATTAAACACCCATTATTTTGACACAATTCGTTTTGCCTTGCCAAAACATGTAAAAAGGGAAGATATTGAATGGCTTTCACATGAATTGGAAATGAATTTCAGGTATTTTGAAAATGGTGAAGTTGGAATTAGCATTGATGAAACCACAAACCGTGAAGATATGGGGTGGATTATTGAGGTATTTGCAAAAGCAGCAAACAAAACGTTTAAACCGGTAAATGAATATCCTATAATTTCTGAAATAGACAATCAATATAAACGAACTTCCGATTTTATGAATCAGGAGGTATTTAATAAATACCGTTCGGAAACTGAAATGGTGCGGTATATTAAAAAACTTGAACACAAAGATATATCTCTAACTCATTCTATGATTTCATTAGGCTCATGTACTATGAAACTGAATGCTGCTACCGAGATGCTTCCATTAAGTTGGATTGAATTTAATGGAATTCATCCATATGTCCCGAAAAATCAGGCAAGAGGTTATCATATTATGATGGAAGAATTGCGTCGTGATTTGGCGGAAATTACTGGTATGGCCGATGTGAGTTTAATGCCAAATTCAGGTGCAGCAGGTGAATATGC
>JABMQB010000246.1 GCA_013203525.1 Mariniphaga sp. | reverse complement strand
TATAAATTTCCCATTTTATTCTATTAGCGTTTCGATCCCAAAAGTTTTCAGAATTTACTGCTATTAGTGATCCTGAAGTATTTGTAACTCTATTATTAAAATTACTGCCGGCTTCAGTAACATTAAATTGTGATGATAAAAATACTGGATCGCCCGTAACCTCTATTACCAGAGGCTGCCCAAATGATATTATTGAAACAGATAATACAATTAAGGTAAGTAGTATTTTATTAATATTCATTATCATCGTTTTAATTGTCAGATAAAGTAAAAGCAATTTGAATTGTTGCAGATTCAATAAAGTTTAACTCATTATAATCTGAAATGCTTAATGAGTAATTCAGCCTGTGCCCTCTGTTTTGGCCGTTTCCTGTATAACATCTACCAATTCCCGATATTAATACTTGTGGAGAATTTGTAACATTAAGGGTGCCGGTAGGGCTACCCATACTACCATCGCCATTTCCACTATCGCTTGAAGCATAAAGCGAAAGGGCCACTCCTGAAGGTATCGATCCACTTGCTACCTGAACTGATACTGAACGGTTTGGGCTACCAGTAGCAAGCGATGATGTATAATTAATCCATAAATTGTTATTTGAAGCATCACTGGCAGAAATAGGTAATCCAGCTTCAGTATTACCGGTTAGCACGAGCGTAATATTTGATATCCCTACAGGCTCAACATCAAGCAGTGCCACTTCTGGAATTGTAAATAACAAATCGCTGTATGCCTCTTCCGATTGACCAAGAATTTTGGTAGGACTAATAACTGATATTACTAAAACTAATCCTAAAAAAGTTTTTACAATTTGTTTCATATTTATATATCTATATTTTATTTTTTAACAAATATAAATTCTTCTGGTTGAAAATACTTAAAGTATTAATTATCACCAGATGATAAGTTAATACTATTATTGATAAATCTTATATTCCTTTTTCTTTTTTGAACCTCTATTTTAACATTTTTTGTTACACCTGGTTTTAATTCAAAATCAAAATAATCTCTTACTAATTGGTATTGTTTGTCAATTCCATCGCCATAAATTTTTAAAAACCATTTGCCTGGCCTTACTAATGGGAAATTAAAATTCCCCATTTGATCAGAAATGATTCGGATCGATTCATTATCGCGGTGCAGTTCCATTACAATGTGCCCAATTTTAACATCATCTGTTTGAAAAAGTAAACTTTCTTCCTCTGATTTATTAATTATAAATGTACCTAATATTTTAGCAGCTTTTGTCATTTTAAAATTAACAATGGTTTCAATATTTCCTTCCACAGTTAATTCAATAGGTGTTGCAATATCAGGAATGTCATCTATTTCTAATGTAGATCGATCTATCAGAAGATTGTATTTTCCCGGTTTAAGATTTTTAAAATAAAAATTTCCATTTTCATCGGTAATGGCAGTTTGCCCTCCGGTTAATAGAATAATACCTTCCGCCTTTTCGCCAACTTCATTTAACAATGTGCCAGAAATTGAACCTGCTTCGGCAATTTGTTTAAGTGGTATACCAAAATTTATTGAATAACTAATTGAAAGTGAATAATCAGGATTATCAACTTCGTCCTGAAATATTGTATAAAAACTGTTTAATGAAATTTTATGGTTTTTCAAGAATTGATAATCAAGGTTAAATTGAAGTAAATTTCTATTTCGGTAATATTCTTCAATTGAATATGTATTTTGAATATGCAAATAAGCCCTTAAATTACGGGTAATATTACTTGATGCAGTTATACCAAAGATCCAATTATTTTGCTGTTCTGATATAAATGAGTTAATATTAGTATATGTTACAAATCCCTGGAAATTGTGTTTTTGATTTGGCTGATAAAAGAAATGCCCTGTTCCTCTGAATGTGTTCTTTTCCCTGCTCCCTTCCGGTAAAAGGAAATTAGTTGTAATACCGTATTCCCCTTCTAACCTATAACCAATTTTGTTCAACTTATGCGAGATATACGAATTTATTGTCCGGCTTTCGTAGTGAAACTTATGTAATGGTGACCTGTCTTTCCTTTCATATTGTCTTACATAGGATTTTAGGAACATACGTTTGGCAATTTTTAGGTTTACCATAGCCTGATAATACCTGGAAAATGGAGCCGTAGAATATAGTGTATCAATTTCAGCATTTATAAAATCCTGCCTGCCACTAATCCCAACTGATAACCATGATAATGCCTGATAATTCAGAAATCCGGAATAGAAATTTGAATTGGTATAATAACCCGGATAATTTTTCCCTGTATTAAAATAGAATGAGGATAATGAAAATTTATTAAACTGTGAATTTATATTGAAACGGTAAGCATTATCAACCAATTCTCCAAATTTCCCCCTTGAAGCTTCAAACTCTAATGATGTTTTTTCGAATGGGAACAGTTCTGTTGTAATACTAAAAAGCTCAACATCATTTTTTTCATTGGGTAATGTTTTCTTTAAAAAATGAACACCTAATGTATTTTCTTTATAAAAATTAATGTTTCCAAAAACTCCATATTCATTTTTAATATCATCGTAAAAACGAGGAACAACATACATTATACCGGCTTGTGAGAAATTAGTAACATTTACTTTTGCCTCAAATCCACTTCCATATCTGGCATATTCTGTCAATGGAGTCATTTCATACGAATAATCACCAATTTTCAGATCCACTGTTTTATTAGAATAAGAAAAAAAGTATTCATCATACAATCCAAGTAACGATAAGTCAAATTGGTTCGGGCCTCGGGCAATAAATTCAATTTTATGTATCCCTTCCTGATCGATCGAACCTTCACCTTTTGCTTCAAACTGATAACCACCTATGAATTGTCTTTCACGGCCCTTCGCAATATATCGGGATGTTAAAGTGACCGGGAACCTGTGATATAAATCGTTGGTTTCATAATTTATCGGAATAACACGTACAAAACCATATACGAGTTCTGGCTTTATATTTTCGCATTTTGCTTCTAAATTAAAACTTCTACGGTTTGGGTAAACCAGGTTAATATCCGTCTCCGATGAAATATGGATAATCGTCGACATTCCGGGCGCAAGTCGAACCTTTTGGTTGCCTTCAATTATACAGTTATGTGATGCTAATGAAATAGTTTCTGTAGTATTTCCAAAATTGCGTACTACGTAAGAAGCTTCAATCAATTCACCGGCCTTTACAAATTCTGGGGCTTCAATTAATTCAATGACAATATTTGCTTCTTCTTTTACAGTGAATTCAGAAGTATAATCTGTAATTATTTCAACAGGATTAGTTGGATTTATTAATTTAAGAGAGAAACCATAATTTCCTGCTTTATACTTAGCAGGAATATTAAAACTAATTATAAGAATATTTTGTTCTCTGGGTTTTAGATTTCGTGGCCTAAGTTCGGAAATAAGTTTAAGATCTCGTGGTAAACTAAGGTAAGGTTGAACTTGTTTTTGCTGTTCAGTTATGTTATTTATTTTGAAAACCAGGGAATGGATTTTCCCGGGTTCTAATTCTTTAGATAAAGATGTGAATTCTAATGTAACACTATCGCCCGGTTGCGGGTAAGAATGATACGGGATTATAATAAACAAAAAAAGTACGATCCTTAATTTATTCATCTTTTATATCAAGCGTTAGATTCGACCCAAAAACATAATCATCGCCGCAATCTGCAATCAAAATGCCTGAGTATGAACCTAAATTTAAGTGCGATAGATCCAGAAAAACCATAGCCGATGTGCCCGGGTAGAGTTTTCTTCTTTCTGCTTTTATTACACCGTTTGATTCTCCGTTGGAGTCAAAAATTTCAAGGCTAACTTCAGGACGTAATATACGTTCGCCAATGTTTTCTAATGCTACCGACAATTCAGTAAAACTATCCTGCTTCGAAAGTTTAAAATCGATAAATGATAGATTTCGATCACCGGTATCGCCTATGTTGGTAATAACCTGAATCGCATATCTGATAACCGTATTAATTTTAATTCCCCGTTCAGATTCAGATGTGTCGGGAGGGGCTAATCCTTCAACCATAATAACACTCCAATAACTTCCTGTAAGTGAATCAACTGACGGTACTTCTATTTCATATTCAATTGTTGTTGTTTCGTTAGGTTCCAGGGTAATAAATGTTGGATTTATATTGATCCAATTGGCATTTGACCTATCCAGAGTACCAGGTTCATCATGCCTGTTTTCTTCATTATAAGTATACCAATAATCACGTTGATAAAGCTGGACGGATTGAGCTACTTCCGATATGTTTTTTAATTCGATTACTCCTGCTTTTATTTCGCCTTGCATTGCCTGATGTTCATGTGTTAATCCATTCAGTATTAATACATTTGCATTTATTTGAAATACAGGAGCGAAAAGAATCAGGAATGTTATTTTTATTGCATTTTTTGAAAATTTCATAGTGATTTTTAATTTTAATAATTGAAAAGTACGATAAAGCAAAATTAATTACAAACCCAATTTGTTGAATTCTTGGATTGTCAAAGGTCAATTGGCTGTATGATAGGTTTTTGTGGAGTATTTAAACTTATCAAATATCAATTGTTAATTATTGTCTGATAAGGTATAAGTAACTGAAATTGTTGTTGATTCATCAAAATTTAGATTTCCATAACCCGAATTACTTTTATCAAGTTCTAATGAATAGGTAAGTAGGTGCCCATTGTTAATCCCGTCGCCGGTATAACAACTGCCAATGTTGGTAATAATATTCCGTACCTGTCCTGATAATTTAACTTTGCCAGTTGAAATCCCTGTTTTTCCATTCCCGTTTCCGGAATATGAGGAAGCAATAACATTTAAAACAACTCCATCAGGTATTGCGCCGTCAACATAAACACTTACTTTTCTTTGCGGCTCAGTCAAGCCTGTTATCGATGAATAGTTAATCCAAATTTGGTTGTTAGTAGCCATAGAGAAATCAAGTGCATTTCCTGCCTCAGTTGGAGAGATAGGATTAATAGAAATTGCACTTGATGAGATTGACTCAAGGTCTAATAATGCGACTTCAGAAATTGCAATAGATATATTATGCGATTTTGATTTACCAGCTTGTGCTAAAACGGTATAATCCCCAATATACCATAATATGCACGCAATAGATAATATTCTTATTATCTTCCCCATTTTATTATCCCCCTAAAATTATTTCAATGAAAAATAACCTTGTGTCAAATGTATGTGATGTGTACTTGTTTTCGAATCAGGGATATCCTGAAAGTAGTGAATGATTTACCTTATTTAATTCTGATCGCTCATTGTGAATAGAACGGTAAGGGTATAATTGTCATCTTGTATTGAAGAGTATTGTGCCTGATCAACCAGTTCAAGTGAATAGGTAAGTTGATGCCCTTTTTGAACTCCCACGCCGGTGTAGCAACTTCCTATACCTGAGATTATGGTTTGTTGTATATTTGAAAGAGTTATTTCACCTATTGGAATTCCCGTTTGCCCACCTCCATAACCAGCATCACCTGATGCTTGAATCTTTAACCTAATGCCATCCGGTATTTCACCGCTTATTTTAGCTTTTAGGTTTCTTGATGGTATTCCGTTGCCAGGCAATATGGAAGAATAATTTACCCAAATATCATTTTTATTTACATTTGAAAAATCAAGGGATAAACCAGCTTCATCTGCGGCACCTACGGACAAGTTAATTGTACTGGAGGAAATCGATTTTAGGCTTAATAAAGCTACTTCCGGAATTTCTATGCTAAGATTATTTTCAGATGAAATTCTATTTTGCGCATCGCAGAATATAATTCCCGTGCACAAAAACATTAATAACAGTAATGTTTTACGCAACTTCATTATTGGAGTAAATGGTGAAAAATTGTAACTTGTTGCTCCTAAAATATGGATTTTTGATCTCTTAAAAAAACTTTAGGTAAAAATTTTTGTGACCCGAAAATTTATTTTGTGATTGTGATCAACTATTTTATAAATCTTTCTTTTCAATAAAATTGATAAAAAAATTGGCAATTTTGAATATTGGTAATCCGCTGGAATTATCGGTAAGATTTGTTGTTATTGCAATTACAAGCTTTTCATTGGGATAAATAAGTAACCCGGAGCCACCGCCTGCTACACTACCTTTACTTCCATATATTTTTTTGCCGGATCTACTATCAACAATATACCAGCCATTTGTCCAATTTGAAGGGCCACCCGGAAATTCATCTACAACAAATGTTTTTGATTTAATGGAGTCAGAAATATATTCTGAGAATAGAAAAGCATTACCAAGCTTTACAAGATCCTCTGCCGTACTAAGGTATCCTCTGGACGGTAATTTGTGGCTCAAGTCGGTTGATGTGGCATTTATAACCTGTGATATATAGTTATGGTCAAAAAAATCAGCCCTTCCTTTAATGGTTACAAACGGATTGTCGGGAACTGTATTGCTTAATCCAAGTGTATCGATAATTAATTCATTAATAACTTCCTTAAATTTTTTATTTTCTGTTTTTTCAATTATTGCACCAAGCAAATTATAATTAAACATCGATAATAACTGAAAAAATCCCGGATCAAATAATAAGGTGTCATTTGAAAATGTGGCTAATCCGCTTTGAATGGTATTTCTTAATCCTGTCCAGTTTTCTTCTTTTATGGTTTCTATCCTTATACCAGAACTTTGGTTTACAAGGTGACGTAAATTAATATCCCATTTTTTAGTTGGGAATTCTGGCAAATAGTAATGGACGGTTGAGTCGGGATCAAGTTTGTTTTTTTCAACAAGGATATTAAAAGCCAAAGCCGTAAATACTTCAGATATTTCACCAATTCTGTATTTGGTTTCCCGGGTTGCCGGTGCGTTCAAGTCGGTTGATGCAAGCCCTAAACCTTCAGACCATACCAAATTTCCATTAATTGAAACTGCAATTGAAATACCGGGTACATAATTCATTTGCTTGTGCAAAACCAGTTCTGCATGACCTTGTTTAATGGCATCAAGGTACTTT
>JABMQB010000245.1 GCA_013203525.1 Mariniphaga sp. | reverse complement strand
TATTGAAGATCAACAATTAAATTTTATATTTACTGTATGAATAATCAAACTGACTTTAATAACAACTGGCGTAAAGTTGCTGCAACAATCTACAAAAAACCTTCCGATTCAAAAATCTTTGGAACTGTGGAAATTGATGTAACAGAACTGGAAAAATACATTTCAGACAAAAGAAAGGAAGGATTAAAAATTACTCTAACTCATGTCATTGTACTTATTGTTGCCCGAGCTTTAAAACAAGAAGTGCCGGAATTAAACACCTATGTAAAAAGAGGCAATATTGTTCATCGCAACTATGTTGACGCAACGGTTAGCGTATTATTGCCTGGTGGACGTATGGGATCAGTAAAAGTAAAAGATGCCGACAATCTTACATTAAAAGAAATTGTAGATTTGATGAGCGGCGAAATAAAAAAATCGAGAAAGGGTGACGAAAACAGCACAATGCAATCGAAACATTTACTTGCTTCCATTCCCTGGCCATTTCGAAATTGGGTGTTCCGGCTATATAAAATGTTTACCATCGATTGGGGAATTTCACTTCCTTTCCTTGGATTAAATTCTGATAGTTTTGGTTCGTTTGTTATTTCAAATATTGGAAGCATTGGGCTTGACATGGGATACCCATCATTACTTCCATCATCGAATGTTGCTTTTGTGATGATAATGGGTGGCATATATAAAAAACCAGTTGTTGTTAATGATGAAATTGTTGTCCGAAGAATTATGTCGTTAGGTGCTGCCCTCGATCATCGGGTTACAGATGCTTCACAAGGAGGGAAATTATTTCGCTTTATTAAATACATGGTTAAAAATCCTGAATTATTGGAAGAAAAGCCATAACTATTCCTCTAAAATATTTTTAATCCGTCCTACTTCACCTGTTTCCAGCAAAACCTTAATTCCATGAGGATGGTTCAGTGATTTAGAAAGGATCCGTTTTACAAAACCTTCGGCTAATTCTCCACTTCGTTGGTCTTGCTTTTGAATAATTTCTACCAAATCACCTATTTCAATATTTCTCCGGCTTCGTCCATCCGGTATATTATTTCCCATAAAATTCTTAAAATTTATTGACTGGTTTAAAGTTGTTAATTTTATCTGGTTCTCAAAAATCCGCTTTAAAATATGTTATTAAATATTTTTCCGTGTACGAACACGAAAAAAGAAAAAATTTATTTAAATTTGTTGCTTCTATTTTCTTAAAATCGATTAAACTACTTAAAATTAAGCTACTATAGAATCAAGCAAACAAATACGGATTAAAGATATTGCACAAAAGGCAAATGTATCAATTGGCACGGTCGACCGTGTTTTGCATAAACGTGGCGAAGTGGCAGAATCAACTAAAAAGAAAATTCTTAAAATTGTAAAAGAGCTGGATTATCAGCCCAATTACCTCGCCAGCACGCTTGCTTCAAAAAAATCGGCGGTTTTTGCAACATTGCTTCCTCTCCCCCCTTCAATTGAAGGATATTGGAATAAACCAGTTGTCGGAATAAATAAAAGAATAAATGAATTAACGCAATATGGCGTTGAAGTAAAACCATTTACTTTTAACCAATTCGATTCAAAAAGTTTTGGCACCGAAGCAGAAAAAATACTTGAATTAAAACCAGATGGAGTAATTCTTGCACCTTTTTTTATAAAGGAATCAAAACAATTTATAGAACAACTGAAAAAGCTTTCAATACCATTTGTTTTTATCGATTCAGAAATAAAAAATACCGGGCAACTTAGTTATATCGGACAGGATTCTTTCCAAAGTGGGCTTGTTGCTGGGAAACTACTCGATATTTTGGTTGATAAAAATAAATCAATAATTGTAATTCACTTTGCAAAAGAGATGGATAACCAAAATCATCTTATGCTTCGTGAAAAAGGATTTTACCACTGGTTTTCAAAAAACGGAAAGAAGAACCGAAGACTATTAACTTGTGAAATCAGCAATGGAGAATCGGATAGTTGGCAGGAAAAGATTTTGGATAAAATCGAACAAAATAATATAGGAGGTTTATTTGTTACAAATTCGAAAGTTTTTTACGCCGCCCGGTTGATTCAAAAATATAAACTAAAAAAACTGAAGGTTATTGGGCACGATTTGCTTAACGAAAATGTGGAATACCTCAAAAAAGAAGTTGTTCAATTCCTGATCTGTCAAAAACCCGAAGAACAAGGGTACAATGCTATTAATAAACTTTTTAGAAATATTGTTCAGAAACGTGAAGTTGAAAAAGAAAATTATACTTCAATCGATATAATTACCAAGGAAAACGTTGATTATTACAAAGATCTTAAATAAATAAAAACCTATGAAACCAATATCATTTAACGATTTAAACGGAAAAGTATGTGTAATTACTGGAGGTGCCGGTGTATTAGGATCATCAATGGTTCGGGGTATGGCATCAGTAGGTATGAAAGTAGCAATTGCCGATATTAATAAAGAAATTGCGGATAAGGTTGCAGCCGAAATTTCGAAAGAAACCGGAGCAACAGTTATTGGAGTTGAAACCAATGTTCTGGATAAAGAATCGCTTAAAAAAGCTAAAATCGAAATTAACGACAAGTTAGGCGAAATCGAAATCCTGGTTAACGGAGCTGGTGGTAACAGCCCTCAAGCAACTACCAAAGTTGAAGAAATGACCGAAGATAATATGGATAAGCTGGAAGATACTTTTTATGGTCTTCAAATAGAAGGTTTTGACAAAGTTTTTGCTTTGAATTTTAAGGGCACTCTGTTACCAACCATGGTATTTACAAAAGATATGCTAAAAAACAAGAAGGGTGTAGTGCTGAATATTTCATCCATGAACTCTTATAAACCATTAACAAAAATTCCGGCCTATTCTGCTGCAAAAGCTTCAATTAATAATTTTACTGAATGGCTTTCTGTGCACCTTGCCAAGGTTGGAATAAGGGTAAATGCAATTGCTCCCGGATTTTTTATAACCAACCAAAACCGTTTCCTGGTTATGGATGAAAAAACCGGAAATTACTCACCTCGCGGACAAAAAATTGTTAATAATACACCCATGGGAAAGTTTGGCGAACCTGAGCATTTGCAAGGTACAACCCTATTCCTTTTATCTGATATCTCTGATTTTATTACCGGAATAGTTATCCCGGTTGATGGTGGTTATAGTGCTTTTGGTGGTGTTTAATAATTCTATTCAACATTTAAAATTTAAAATTATATAAAATGAGACGTCGTGATTTCTTAACAACAACAGGTGCAGTAGTAGCAGGATCGGTTTTAACAAATCCGGTAAGTGCCACTGTTGCAGTAAAAACAAAAAAACGAATTGCTCTTATAGGAACAGGTATCAGAGGTACAAGTTTCTGGGGCAGGAATATTCAAAACCAATATGGTGATATTATTGAATTTGTCGGGCTTTGTGATATTAATCCTGGCAGGCTCCAATATGCATTAGATTATATGGGTGTTGATTGTCCGGTTTTTGGCGATTTCGATGAAATGGTTGCCAAAGTAAAACCCGAAATGGTTATTGTTACAACCATGGATTCAACCCACGATGAATTTATTGTTAAATCACTTGGTTACGGACTTGAAGTTGTTACTGAGAAACCAATGACCACAGATGAAGATAAGTGCCAGGCAATTCTGGATGCTGAAAAGAAATCAGGCAAAAAAGTTGTTGTTGGATTTAACTACCGGTATGGAACTTTATTCTCAGCAATAAAAGAACAACTGGTTCAAAACCCGATAGGCAAAATGACATCGGTTGATTTCCATTGGTACCTGAATACCGATCATGGAGCTTCCTACTTCCGCCGCTGGCATGGCGAACGCGATAAAGGTGGTACTTTGCTTGTGCATAAGGCTACGCACCATTTCGATTTGTTAAATTGGTTTATCGACTCTGATCCCGTAGAAGTTACCGCCTATGGAGCATTGGAACATTATGGGGAAAATAATAAATTTAGAGGTGCTAATTGCCGGAATTGCGCTTATACTGAAAAATGCAAATTCTATCTTGATATTACAAAAGACAGATCTTTGATGAATTTATATGTCAACAATGAAAAATATGATGGTTATATCCGCGATAATTGTTTGTGGCGTGAAGATGTCGATATTTTTGATAAAATGGCTGTCCAGATAAAATATGCCAATAATGTACAGGTTAGCTACTCCCTGACAACCTATTCTCCATATGAAGGATGGCGGATAACGTTTAACGGGATGGATGGAAGGATTGAATCATGGGAAGATATTCCATGGCGTCAAAAAGAGAAAATTGACCAGGCTGCGCTTCATGCTGCTGAAATGAATCAATCAGGGAACGCTCCTACCCGTACCGATGAAATTTTTGTCATGAAAAATTTTGAACGCGATTATAACATGATCAAAGTTGAATCAACTCGAGGTGGACATGGGGGTGGCGACAAACGGTTACAAGATAAAATTTTCCGTGATCCAGGTATGGCTGACCCATATAAACATTCGGCCGGAACCCGCGACGGAGCAATGTCTTGTTTGATTGGGATTGCTGCTCGTAAATCTATCGACGAAAATCGTCCTGTAAAAATTGAAGAATTAACAGATATAAAACCACATCCCACAAGAGGCGTATAAGTATCTGAAAAGAAAAAAATAATTATAAAGTAGTATAGTTTTT
>JABMQB010000023.1 GCA_013203525.1 Mariniphaga sp. | reverse complement strand
TCCTAATTCGGGCATACGATATGAATATTGTGTAATATCATCTGCTTTTTGTTTTATTTCGTCTAAAAAACCGTTTTCCCAAAGCCAATCAAGCCAAAATTCATTCGCTTGAGAGAAAAAAAATCTTTTGGCATCATCATTAATAAGTAAACCTTGAGCAACTTTAACATCCGCAAATTTAACACCTGCTTCAAAAAACTTATTTATTTTTTTGTGTAGCTCTATTTGATTCATAATTATTTTATATATCCAAATAAAGAATTTAAATTATCACTTATATTTTCAACAAGTTTTCTAACTGAATGGATATCACTACCTTTATGTTTATTGCATCCTATTGATTTATTATATTCTTGCAATTCCTTAAAATTTTTCTCGAATTTTAATTTAATTTCAGATGATTCTATTGATATTATTAATCTTTCATCCTGAGTTTTGTGCATATTATCTATAAAATCAAAAATAATTTTATAAACTGAAAAATGGTTATTTATAATTAATTTATAATCATCTTCAAGCAATGCTTTATGAGCACTATTTAACCTTTGTGAAATTTCTAATACCCCTTCTGGAGCAATTATTTTAATATATTTTAATATATTATTATATTTATCAGGAAGATCAACCTCATACCCTCGGTTATCGAGATTAAATAATTTATATATAAGTTGAACATGTAAAATCCAAAAAACAACGCCCAATACCCATAATGCAATATGATACTGCTCTATTAAACCGATTATACTATTAACAAAATCACCTGATTGTTCTCCAAAATAAGATGTAATTAAAAATGGCAATGATCCGATAAAAGCTGGCACAGCAAAAATAAGATTCCGCCATGTCTTTAAAATGTTTGAACTATAATATTTTACAAAACTTGATTTGAGCATATTATACATCTTCGATAATTTTAATTTCCCCTTTTATTAATCCATAAAGTTTATAAACCATTTTATCAATTTGTTTTTCGTATTCACAAACCTTAGCTTGCCTTGTAGAATTACTTAAATAATCATCTTCTTCGATAATAGCGAGAATTTTATCAACAATATCCACAATTCTTTTCTGATTATTATCGTTCGGTTTAATAAGTGGAAGCTCCAAAATTGGCTCTTTATCAATCTGATAATTACTACCTTGCATTTTACCCTTATGTTTTAACCAAAAAGTAATTAATTTAGAATTTAATAAACCAGTTAAATACTTTTGATTTAACCTTTTTGTTTTTATTACATAAAAGGTCGCCGATACATAACTATCAAAATTAGTATAAGTAAATGTTGGTAAAAGACATTTTCTCGCCACTATAATTTTTTCACTTTTAAAAAAATATTTATCTCTAGACCTATGGAGCCCATAAGGTTTATTATCTGAAGTAATAACTTTTTTAAATTTATCAAGATGATTTTTTATCTTCGGATATTCTCTTGTCTTGTCTTTATCTCTGAAACTTGAATCTGTATAGATAACCCATTTTTTATTTGAAGAAACGCTACTCCATTTACGTAATTCTTTTGTAGTATAAAATGGTTTAATTAATGTCAATTCTTTCTTTGATAAATTTAATGGCTTTAACTCATTATCTTTAAGTACAAAAATCCCAGTGCCAACTTTATATTTTGAATTAAGTTTCTTTTGACTCGTTTTATTAACAAAATCCTGCGGACATACTATCCCTTGTGCAACTTCTTTGACGGCATCAAGATGGAAATTACCTACTTTATAAATCTTATTAAGCACAACTTCAATCTCCGAATTACTAAATAAAAGCTTCTTACCTAAAAACTTCCGTCTGCTTATAGAAGGATTCAAATATTCGTTACTTACATTTTTGGCTTTATTAAGAAGATCAATAACGTCATTTAAAACAGGTTTGCTACTAATAATTCTTCTGTAATCAAAATTATATTCGTTTTTATTACTATTCTTTCTAAATATCATAACCATTGTTTGTATCCCAGCAGTTTCAAAAACTTTAAAATTCCCAAAATCTATTAAACCTAAAATTTGTGTATCTTGAATTACTTTATTTCTCATTTTCGACGCACCATAACTTGTAACCCAATTATTTTGAGCTATAAAAGTCACAACGCCTACATTATCTCTAACTAAATCTATACTCCTACAAGCAAACATATACCAAAGATCCATTTTACCTTGGTAATATGGAAAATTCCTTAAACCATCAAAAACACTCTTATTCACATATTCTTTCACATAAGGTGGATTTGCTATTATTATATCAAAGCCATCTTTTTCCCGAAAAACTTCTGAAAAATGAATTTTAAAATCAAAATCAACTTTATAACCCAAAGACTTTTTTGTATTAGACAATAATTTATTAATCTCGCCATCTATCTCATCTCTTAGTTTTTGTTTTTTGTTCGGATTAGTAATACTGAATAATTTATTCTTTAATAATTCTATATTACCCAATCCTTGTGGTGTATATGGATATCCCAACAATGAATTACCACAAACGATTTTATAATCCAAATTCGGCAAAGGTTTAATATTATTAATATCTTGCTCATCAACCACTAAAGAAAGCCATAAACGAAGTTTAGCAATCTCTACTGCACCAGAATCAATATCTACACCATAAAGATTATTTTGGATAAATTTTAATTTAAGCCGATAATCACTAAAATTATTAGTTTTAAAGAAAAGGCTTAGAATCTTTTTTAATCTTATGATTTCCTGCATCATTCCAATTAAAAAAGCGCCCGAACCACAAGCTGGATCTACAATGCGAATTTTCTCTAATGATC
>JABMQB010000244.1 GCA_013203525.1 Mariniphaga sp. | reverse complement strand
TGATTATGAATCATGCGCTCTAACCACCTGAGCTACCTCGCCATTAGCCTTTAAAAAGGCGGTGCAAATATAGTATTTATTTTTTATTAGGCCGAAATTCAAATAAAAATTACCATCTTTTTGAAAGTATAATCATTAGGCCATTGTATGTTAATGCCAGATTAATTATATTGCCAAAAAAGAATGACATGGCTGAGATGGTTAAAATACAACTTGAATTTGTCATAAATTGTTCGCCTAAGGTGCTGTTCAATAGGTTAAGTTCTGCTTCCGGCCTTGCCGAATGGTTCGCAGATGATGTCAGGATTAAAGGGAAAACTTTCACTTTCATATGGGAAGGGTCGGAACAATCTGCAGAAATGACACTACATAAAGAAAATCGGATGGTAAGATTTAACTGGGTTGAAGAAGATGGATATTTTGAATTCCGAATCACTCAGGATGAACTTACAAATGATGTATCGTTAATAGTTATCGATTTTGCCGAAGAAGACGAAATTGAGGATACCTCCGGACTTTGGAACTCACAGGTAGACGACCTTAAACATATTCTGGGTTCTTAACAAAATTTCACTTTATTTTTCTTTAAAATAAGTTAGCTTTGTAACGTTTCTAAGGTACAGAAAACAGTATGAAGCGCTTACATATATACGTAATTAAATCTTTCCTGGGGCCGTTTTTTATGACCTTCTTTATCTGCCTGTTTGTTTTGCTTATGCAATTCTTATGGAAGTATGTCGACGATATGGTAGGAAAAGGGCTTGAATGGTCACTAATAGGTGAACTTATTTTTTATGCATCGTTTGGCTTATTGCCACTTGCTTTCCCTTTATCGGTTCTGATTGCTTCAATTATGACTTTTGGTTCATTGGGCGAAAACTATGAGCTGGTTGCCATTAAATCGTCAGGTATTTCACTTTTCAGGATAATGCGCCCGTAAATTGTTTTAGCATTTTTAATTTCTTGTACAGCTTTTTATTTCGCAAATTATATTGTTCCGGTAACCAATAAAAGGCTATATGCACTAATGGTAAGCGTAAAGGAGCAAAAACCTGAACTTGTATTAAAAGAAGGAGTATTTACTAACGAAATTGATGGTTATAGTATTAGGATTGAAAAAAGAAATAAGAAGTCAAACATGCTCTACAATGTTTTGATTTATGATCATACCAACAGAAGGTCAAACGATGGTAATGTCACAAAGGCCGATTCAGGTTTTATGAGAATGACTGAAGATAAAAAGTATATGGTTCTTACACTCTACGATGGAAAAAACTATAGAGAAGAGGAAAGACGAAATACACGAAGAGATAATAGAAGTTATCCTCACAATGAAGATAAGTTTAGTAAACAAATTTTAAATATCGAGTTAAAAGATTTTGATTTTAATAGAAGAGATGAAAGCGTTTTCCGAAATAATTACCGGATGATGCGTATTAATCAGTTAAAGGCTACTGAAGATTCAATGCAAATTGATTATCGTAAAAGGGTAACAACATTTATTGGTCAGATGAATTTTAATGTATCATTAAGAAGAAATTTGATGAATTTTTTGGTAAAACATGATTCATTAAAACGAGAATGGGAGAATTCACCCGATACTCTTGTAAATCTGGATCAGATGTTTGCCGGATTTGACGATTGGAAAAAACAAGAGGTAATGGGAAATACAGTTGATGTTGTCAGAAGGAACCACCAGTTAATTAATAATAGTGTACGGACCATTTACGAGCGAAAAAAATCGATAAATCGTCACGAAATGGAGCGACATAAAAAATTCACCCTCTCACTGGCTGTACTCATTTTCTTTTTTATTGGAGCGCCGCTGGGAGCCATTATTCGAAAAGGAGGTTTAGGGATGCCGGTAGTTGTTTCCATTTTTTTATTTATTATTTACTATATACTTTCAATGACCGGAGAAAAATCGGCGAGGGAAGACATATGGGATATGGTTATAGGAATGTGGTTTTCATCCATTATTTTCATAGCGCTTGGTGCTTGGTTTACATTTAAGGCAGTTACCGATTCGGCAATTATGAAGTCTGAAACTTATTTTGACTTATTTAAGAAAATAAAAATGCTCCGTTTATTTAATCGGAATCAGAAACTTAATGAAGATACTGCAATTAACCAATAAAGTACCATACCCGGCTATCGATGGT
>JABMQB010000243.1 GCA_013203525.1 Mariniphaga sp. | reverse complement strand
GCATAAACAGATACAATTATTATTGGGAAAAAATTTCTTTTACCAAAGTGAAACCCCACTTTTAAGGGCAACTCACGGATTAATTTATATGAGAGATTTGAATGTAAAACAATTTTTGGAAGAAGCATTCACTCTTGAGAAATCGATGACGGATTTAATTTGATTTTAAATTCAATATAAATAGTAATTTTATTTCCTTGCAAGTTTATAAGCTTTCTTAAAAAATACTTAATAAAATCCAAGTACACAAGGCTTTAGGATTTCTATACATTTTGATTTCTTTTGTCAGGGAATTTGTGCCAATTTACATTTTAGATATAAATTTTGGATTTCTATAAGAAATTAATATTTTTAAGAAGTTTTAAGTTTTTTTTAATAAAATATCAATAAAACTCAAGTTTCTTAAAAATCTAACTAACTATGGAAAAAGAAGAAGTAAAATCAAGAGTAAAAAAAGTTGTTGCTGTTGTTCTAAAAATTGATCAATTGGAAGTTGAAGATGATGCAAATTTTATATTTGACCTTGGGGCCGATTCGGTTCAGAGTATTCAATTAGTTGCTGCATTCGAAGAAGAATTTGATATTGAAATGGACGAAGACGGAGCTGTTTCTGTACAAACTATTTCTGGTGCCGTTGACTTTATAGCCAGTTACCTTAACTAATATTAGTTATATCCAATCCTTTCTGATACTATGAATCAACGTTCATTTATTCATTCTAAAAATTTACAGACAATTTTTTATCCCAAGTCTGTTGCAATTGTTGGAACCAACAAAGTTAAAGGAACTGTCCCTGGCGATATTTTTACCAATATTCTTGGAGCAGAATTAAATGGTATTGTTTATCCTGTCAGTCCAAGGGAAAGTTTTATTAGCGGTGTAAAAGCATATAGATATGTTATCGATATCCCTGATCCAGTTGACCTTGCTGTAATAGTTTTTCCCAGCTCCGTATGTAATATGGCTCTTGAACAATGCGGACAAAAGGGGATTAAAGCAGTTATCATTATTTCGGCCGGTTTCAAAGAAGTTGGAGAAAAGGGGCTTCAAAAAGAAAAAGAACTTATAGAGATTGCAAGGAAATATGATATGTCCTTCATTGGACCCAACTGCCTGGGGGTAATAAATACCGATCCGTTATCAAGGTTAAATGCATCATTTGCCCGAAAATTCCCTGCCGAAGGAAATATTGCGTTTCTTTCACAAAGTGGTGCTCTTTGTACCGCTGTTCTTGATTATGCCCAAGCCAAAAATATTGGGTTTTCAAAATTCGTAAGCTTTGGTAATAAAGCTGATATTTCTGAAATAGATCTCCTTTATTACCTAATGGATGATGATCAAACAAAGGTTATTCTTCTTTATCTTGAAGAGATCACCGATGGGCAGGGATTAATTAAAGCAGCACAAGATGTAATTCAAAAAAGCCATAAACCCGTTTTGATTATTAAATCGGGAAGAACCTCAGCCGGTGCTTCAGCTGCAGCTTCACATACCGGATCACTCGCCGGAAGTGATGAAATATGTGATGTGGCATTTCGCCAGGCTGGTATTATCCGTTGCGATAATATTGAAGAAATGTTTAATATCGCAATTGCGTACGCATATCAGCCCATTCCAAAATCGGATAAAATAGCGATAATTACTAATGCAGGGGGGCCAGGTGTTTTAACCACAGATGCTGCAATAAAGTCCGGGCTTAAACTTGCAAAATTTAGTGAAGAAACAACCTTGATTTTGAAACGAAGCCTTCCGGCAGCAGCTAATATAAAAAATCCGGTTGATGTGATAGGCGATGCAAAAGCCGATAGGTATATTGCATCAATTACTGCAGCAATGAACGATAAGGACGTTGGATCAATTATCGTTATCCTGACTCCTCAGTCGATGACCGATATTGAAACCATTGCAAAAGAAATTGCTGTGGCAGCAAAACGGTTTGATAAACCGGTTTATGCTTCTTTTATGGGCGAAGCCGATGTTGCAGCCGGGATACGAATTCTTCAAAATCATCATATTCCGCATTACATTTTACCTGAATCGATTTGTAATCCGTTGGTTACAATTTATAATTTCAATCAAAAAATTCGTTCGGGAGAAAATAGAGAAATAGAAAATACTGATGTAAATGCTGAAATTGTAGAGTCAGTTCTTTTGGATGCTGAAAGAGATAACAGGACGTATTTACCTGAATATTTATCAGTAAAAGTTATTGAGGCTTATAGGCTTCCGGTAATCGAAAACAGACTGGCAAAATCAGATAACGAGGCAGGAGTTTTTGCTGATGAAATTGGATTCCCGGTTGTAATGAAAGTAATGTCAGATGATATTATTCATAAATATGATGTTGGCGGAATTATACTCAATATTAATTCTAAAGAAGAAGCTTTTCAGGCGTTTAAAACTATTAATGAGCAAGTAAAAAAAGCCATGCCTGAGGCAATAATTGATGGTATTTATATTGCAAAACAAATTCCAAAAGGAACAGAAGTAATACTTGGGATTAAAAAAGATCCTTCATTCGGATCGGTTATTATGTTTGGGCTTGGTGGTATTTTTGTTGAAACATTTAAGGATGTTAGTTTTAGAGTAGCTCCTGTTAGCAAAATGGAGGCTCTTAAAATGATAAATGAAACCAATGCCTCGAAATTGCTTGCGGGAGTGAGAGGAATGCCGGAAATGGATATTGAAAGTATTGCAGATGCAATTACCCGGCTTAGCCAATTGGCGATAAACTTTCCGCAAATTTCTGAACTCGATATAAATCCAATGATAGTACTTGAAAAAGGCAAAGGAAGTTTTGTTGCCGACACTAAAATAATACTACAAAAATCAACTTAAAATTATAAAAAATGAGAATTCTTATTAACGACAATTATTTACAATTAAGTAAGTGGACTGCTTATTATATTGCCAGCAAAATTAAAAAGTTTAATCCAACACCGGAAAAACCATTCGTTTTAGGTTTGCCAACCGGATCGTCACCGGAAGGTACATATACCGAACTAATTGAATTAGTAAAACAGGGCGAAATTTCTTTCAAAAATGTTGTAACTTTTAACATGGATGAATATGTTGGAATTCCTGAAACCCATCCTGAAAGCTACCATTATTTTATGGATAAACATTTGTTTAACCATATTGATATTCCCAGAGAAAACGTAAATATTTTAAATGGTAATGCATCCGACCTGGAAAAGGAATGTAGTGACTATGAAGCAAAAATAAAAAGTTATGGTGGCATTAATTTATTCCTTGGAGGTATTGGCCCCGATGGGCATATTGCTTTTAATGAACCAGGCTCTTCGCTAAAATCCAAGACAAGGGTTAAAACACTTACTTTTGATACTATCCTTGCCAATTCAAGGTTTTTCGATAACGATGTAAACAAAGTCCCCAAAACTGCATTAACAGTTGGTGTCGATACAGTTATGCAGTCTGAGGAAGTTATAATTATTATTAATGGATATAAAAAGACCAGGGCTTTACAGAAAGTGGTCGAAGAAGGAGTAAACCACATGTGGACTGTATCGGTATTACAGCTTCATCAGCATGGTATGATTGTATGCGATGAAGAGGCCACAATGGAACTCAAAGTTGCAACCGCAAAGTACTTTAAGGATATTGAGAAAAGTGAACTGGAAAACCTTCCTCAGCTATAAAAATAATGCACAGGAATCTTTCTGATACAGAAATAAATACTCTTAAAAAACAAGGGTGCAGCTCAAGTGAATGGGCAAAAATATTTATTAAAGACGGGGCATCACTAAAATTCTTTGTTAATACTCGCTTTACAGGTAGTTGTAAACTTGGAATTTTTGATAAAGAAATTCAGGTAGAACAAGGTATTTTCAAAGAATCAGGTATTTATAACAGTCATCTTTCAGATTGCACAGTAGGCGATAATGTATTTATTTCAAATGCATCGGCAGTTTCAATCTACGACATTGGTG
>JABMQB010000242.1 GCA_013203525.1 Mariniphaga sp. | reverse complement strand
TAGTATATATTTGTTATTAACATCATTTCCTTGAAAAGCTAATACAATTTTATTTTCATCATGATCATAAAAACAAATCGAAGCATCAATTTTTTCAAGAGAATTAACAACAATCTCAATCTCACCGAGCTCTACTCTCTGCCCCATATGCTTAACCTGATTATCTTTCCTTGAAAAAAAAATTAACTGCCCATCTTCATCGTACTTTGCAATATCTCCTGTTCTATAAATCATTTCAGGATAACTCTTATTTAGAGGATTTTGAACAAATGCTTCTTCTGTTTTTTCGGGGTTGTTATAATATCCTAAAGCCAAACAACATCCTCTAACGCAGAGTTCCCCTTTCTCTTCTATTTCTGCAAGTTTATTATCATCTGTTAAAATAAGAATATCAGTGTTTTTAAAAGGAATACCAATTGGCAACACTTCTTCATCTGAATAAATCTTCTCTATTTTATAATAAGTACAGATAGATGTTATTTCAGTCGGCCCATAAAGATTTACAAACTTTGTATTTGGTAAATTTCTTCTCCAATAATTTAACACTTTATTGTGCATTACTTCACCGGAAAACATTACTTGATTTAGATATTGAGGGATAACTTCTGAAAAAGCATCAGCATTTGCTACTAACCCAATAGCTGCAGCAGACCAAAGAATTGTATTAATTTTTTTTTCATTAAGAAAACTACTCAAAGTTCCTATAAAAGTAAAACACTTTTTGGGTACAATGTACATTGTACTCCCACATTTTAGTGTACAAAAAATATCTTTGATAGAAGCATCAAAATAGAAAGGATTCTGATTTCCCAAAATTGTACTTTCATTAAAATCAAAAGTTTCTGTTAATGCTTCCGTTAAATCAATTAAAGAACGGTGACAAGTAAGGACGCCTTTAGGTACACCAGTTGAACCTGATGTAAATGTAGCATAAAGAGGGTCTGTATCTATAGAAGTAATTCTGATTTGATGAAGCTCCTTTTCGTCCACAGGATTTTTAAGCGATTCTTCATATGTAACGAATTCCAAATCAGGAGCAATATTTTTAATATATTCGATTTCCGATTCCAAAACTATCGCTGCTACGGGTTTGAGTACATCTAAAATCAATTCAATTCTAAGTTTAGGCATATTTTTATCAATTGGGACATAAAAATTCCCGCTGTATGTGACTCCCATAAACATTACTAAACTTTCAATATTTCTATCAACAAATACAACTACAGGTTTTTTTCTTTGTTGATATTTCTCAATAAGTTTTGAGCCTATTTTTTTTGAATTATTCAATAACTCATGAAATGTCAGCTCCTTATTTTCCTCAGCAAAAACAATCTTATCTGGAAATGAAACAGCTGTTTTTTCTAAATACTCAAGTACATTAATTTCCATTTTTTTTTTACACCTCTAAAACAGATTTAATTATTCCTTCTTCGAAAACACTCTCATCTTCAATTATTGAAAATATATCTGAACTATTTATTTCAATAGATGTCACTCCCCAAGATAAACCAACCCCGAAACTACAAAGCATGATTTTTAAGCTTCTTCCTCTTTCATTTCCGAAATTATGGCACAATGAAACAGCAGGAGAAGCACCGGAAGTGTTTCCAAATCTATCAATGGACATCACCATTTTTTCAAATGGGATCTTTATTTTTTTGGCAATTTGCTTTAAGATATATAAATTTGCCTGATGAAAAGCGAAATAATCATAATCAGAAACTTCTGTATTAGTATAAACTAAATAATCTTTTATAGCTTTAGGTACATCTGAAATTGTAAAGGTAAAAACCGATGTCCCTTGCATAAATGAATTGTGTAAGGATCTTTTATTACCATCAGCACAAATCTCTTCTTTATGACTAGCGTTTAGGTTTCTATACCCACCTCCAGGAACAATTAAATATCGATATCCATTGCCATCCGAACGAAGTAAAGAGGTTATTTTGGGACAATTATCGGACTTCTCCAAAAGTAAAGCAACACTAGCTTCTCCAATAATCATAACAGATGCTCTATCCCCAGGATTTGTTGTTTTCCCTGCGGTATCACCAACCACAAGTATAGCTTTTTTTATATCTGAATTACTCATCATTGATGATACAACCTGCAAGCCATATAATAGTGAAGAACATCCTAAACTAATATCAAAAATAGCAGTATCTACATTTAATCCTAATCTCTTTTGCAGAACGAATGCTGATGCAGGTCGACGATAATCAGGACTTGTTGTCCCAAACACAAGTGCATCAATTTCAGCTCTATCGATATTCTTCTTATTTATTAATGCTTCCGCAGCAGTAAAGGCCATATCAGAAGCAGTTTGAAATTCTGAAGTTTTTCGAGTTTCTAAAATTCCTGTCATTTTAATAAATTTCTCAACTTCATCAATACCGAAGGTTGGTTTAAAAGATTCTGTTTTAACTACATTTTTAGGAACAACTGTTGAGATTCCTGATATTTTTATGTTTTTGTAACTGAAGAATGGCATTACTTACTCCTTTATTAAATATCCATTTTTTTGGCAGGGTTACCAAAGTAAAGATAATTATCTTTGGTTTTTTTCATCAAAACACTTCCTGCACCTATTCTTGTGTAATCTCCAATCTTAATCCCTTGCAGGACAATTGCATTTATCCCGAAAAAATTACAATTTCCAATATTTACTTCTCCTGAAATCCTTGTTAGTGGCATAAGAACATTGAAAGATCCAACAATTACATCATGTGCCAGGGCAGAAATACTATTAAACTGATTAAAGTCTCCTATAGTAACATCCACAGAGAAAGTACATCCTCTTACTATTACATTGCCTTTCCCAATTGAAAACGAGACAAGATCTGCAAATTTAACTTCAGGATGGATAATATTTGGGAAATATACATTTAGATTATCAATATTACTAATAATTTTCTTTATAATCTTGGGGGTGCCTATTGCAAAAACTATGTATAGTTCAGACTCCCAATTATTTAATTTTTCAATACCACCAATTACTTTACCGAAATGTGAAATTTCTGAACCTATTTCAATTCCATCATCAAAAAAGCCAATGAGATTCCACTTATTGTTCTCATGTATATTGATTTCATTAATTATACAAGCAACTTCTTTCCCAAAACCACCCGCTCCATATATGGC
>JABMQB010000241.1 GCA_013203525.1 Mariniphaga sp. | reverse complement strand
GTGCTAAATATGAACATTTTAGATATAAATAAACATCGGTGTAAGTTGAAAGATTTGTGTTTCAAAACCGCCACAAAACCATTTACTTAACGTTGGCGTTCATTGGCGCAAGAAACCAACATCATAGAAAAACAGGACAAGATTATGGAAATATATAAATTAGGATGTAACTGGGGAAAAGGAAAACCAAGTTTCTACAAATTAATTAGAGAAAAGAATTTTGTAATTGGAGTTTCTGATAAAAGATATTCAATAGGAGATTTAGTTTTAGCAACGGAAGGTCATAATGCCAAGTCTATTATTAAAATATCATCCCAACCAGTTGCTGTAACATCAAGACCAGAATTAAAAGATGATTTTATCAAAAATCATATTGAATATGAAGATTGGGTTGAAATTTATCAAGGAACTCGATATGAATTAAATACCAATGAGCAATTTCAGTATAAACTTCAACAGGGAATTGTGCAAATACAACAAAATGAAATTAAAGAAAAGGTAATTAAGATATTAAAACAAAAAGAAGGTATTATAAAACTTGAAGAATATTACAAGATATTAAAACATAAGAAACAAATTATTCTTCAAGGAGCACCAGGAACAGGAAAAACTTACATTTCTTCTGAAATCGCACTCAGCATACTTAACGATGAAGTAAAAAACTATTCATCACGTAAAAAGTTAATGAACGACTATAAAAAGGCAATTAAAGACGGATTAATTGCCTTTTCTACTTTCCATCAATCTATGGACTATGAAGAATTTATTGAAGGTTTAAAACCAACGACAGAAAATGGAAATATTGCTTATGAAGTTGAAGATGGTATTTTTAAAAGGATGTCTGAAAAAGCACAAGAAAAAGGAAATTTAGATGAATTAGAAGACGCTATTAGTTTATTAAAAGAGAGTGTGCTTGAAGAAGAAATAAACCTAAAAACAAAAACAGGAATTGAATTTTCTGTAGCATATCGTGGCGGCAAAACATTTCGTGTTCGTTCAATTAGAAGTCAGGCAGATGACAATAAAGATTTTCCTGCAAATATTGAATACATTAAAAGAATGTATAAAGGAAACACAAAAGGCATCTATAATAAAAGTTATGTCTGGGGCATATTAGATTATTTAAAGAAGGAATACAAAATAAAAAAATACGAAGAAGAAAATGAAAATAAGAATTATGTTCTAATTATTGATGAAATAAACAGGGGTAATGTTTCTAAAATATTTGGAGAACTTATTACCTTGTTAGAAAATGACAAACGGCTTAATTCAGAAAATGAAATAACAGTTACCTTGCCATATTCGAAAGAAGAATTTGGAGTTCCTTCAAATTTATACATCATTGCAACTATGAATACGGCTGACAGAAGTGTTGGTCATATTGATTATGCTGTTCGTAGAAGATTTGCTTTTATAACATTACAATCGGAAAAGGAAAAAATTGAAAACTTTTATAGTTTTAACAATTTGCCAATCGAGTTATCCACAGAAGCCGTTTTATTGTTTGATAAAGTTTATGAAATAATGGGGAATATATCTCTTGATTTTTCAATAGATGACCTTATGATTGGGCATAGTTATTTTATGGCAAAATCAACAAATGAACTCCAATTAAAACTTGATTATGAGATTAAACCTTTATTGATTGAGTATGTTAAAGACGGTGTTTTATTTATGACTAATGATGAAATAACACAAATTACTGATTTGTCTTTATAAAATGAATTGCAAATTATTAGAAATACAAGAGCATAAATCTTTGAATAACGAACAAATTAATTGTTTGTCTAATTTAGGTATTTCCTTTCCGCATAGCAATGACGATACAAAGTATTTAGGTTTATCATCATCTTGGAGTGTAGGATATTTTATTGGTGCAAAATGGATTAAAGATAATGAAATTGCACTTGTAGTAAATCCCAAGATTAAAGATTTGGATTATTTGAAAATGTTTATGTGTTGTTTTAATAATCCAATTACATCAAAAGAAATATCAAAAATATATGATATTGATTTTGAAAAAACACCTATTCAAATACCTTCAACAAGTTTTGAATTGACACCTTTAATTATTATTCATTTTTTAAATCTTGTAAAAAAAATAGTAAAGAAGGGGTTAAAACGAGATTATATTTGGGTTGAAAACAATCTTAACTCAAAAATCAAAGGGAAAATATTAATCAATCAAAATATAAAACAAAATATTATTAAATCAAGACCTGATAGAACTTACTGTAAGTATCAAGAGTATTCGCAGAATTGTCTTGAAAATAAGTTAATCAAAAAGACACTTGATTTTGTTTTTACCTATTTAAAATCTCACTACAGCAAAAACAAAGAGTTACTAAATTTATTTTACTTCAATTATTCTGCTTTTTCCGACATATCAAATAATGTTGATGTTAAAGATATAAGAAGTCTTAAAACAAATTTACTTTACGAAGAATATAATGAAACACTTAAAATTGCCAAAATCATTTTAAGGCGGTTTGATTATTCAATACATAACGCTGAAAAGAATAAAGAAAAGTATCCACCATTTCATATAGATATGTCTTTACTTTTTGAACTTTATGTTTATTCTAAATTACATAAAACATATGGCAAGGAAATTTTATTTCAGTATCACGGGAAGTATGGAGATATTGATTTTTTGAATGTTAAGGATAAAACAATTATTGACACTAAATATAAAGAAATTTACAATCAGAATAAATATAAAATTGAAGATATTAGGCAGTTAAGTGGTTATTCCCGAGATGTTAATGTTCTTAAAAAGTTGAACTTCAACTTAGATGGTAATTTACCAATTTTGGATTGTGTAATTATCTATCCAGACCAAGATTCAGAGAAAGTAGATATTGACAGTTTAACCTTTAAAAGTAACAGAATACATCAGTTTCATAAATTTTATAAGTATGGAATAAAACTACCAGAAAAAACAACGAAACGCCAATCGAGTAGGCTGCCCCGCCAGTAGTTAGCTGACGGGGAGAGCCTCTCACACCACCGTACGTACGGGTCTCGTATACGGCGGTTCGTTAAATCATAG
>JABMQB010000240.1 GCA_013203525.1 Mariniphaga sp. | reverse complement strand
GGCTAACGCCCCTTTTTTTGGTCGTTACTCGTTAACTTCCTTTTTGTCCTTTCCAACAGCAGTGCCTTGCTATAGATTTGCCTGAAACAAATAATATATGGCAAATACAATACGCCGGAACCTGGCATTAAAAGAATATGACATCAAGGAAAATCCTAATGGCAAACAAACTGTATTCTCAATCCGCTTTATAAAGAAAAACGGTGAAACAGTTTTCCTGCCCCGGGCAGTAGCTTGTGGTTTACCATATAGCCTCAAAGAAAACCGCTTGCGTGGTGTAGTTCCGGTTGATGAAGGACTAAACTTAACTGGCCATGTGTATCCGGTAAATATTGATGCAATAGTTCAGTGGAATAATCAAATAGTAACTCTATAATGGGAGCAGATGTAATATTCAACGATTCCGGTGTGCCACTGATGGCTTTTGGAACAAGGCATTTTGCCCAAACAACTGGTGTACCCCTGAAATCAAAAAAGCTTGCAGAGCCTAAAAATGATGATCCGGATACAACCCAGGTAGGAAAGATTAATATTTCATCATGGGGGTCCAATAATGATTTCCCTACTACCGCAGATGTTACCATTAACAAAGTAGGTGTCTTAAACAGTGGATTAAAATTCATGCGTAATTTTACTCTTGGGCAGGGAATCTTTCCTGTAATAGTTGAAGGTTACGATGATAAAGGGAACGAAATCTTAAAACCAGTTGATGACCTGCAGCTCCGGGCTTTTGCCAATAGCCGGATGGTTAGGAGGTATCTTGAAAAAGCTGTTCGTGACTATTTTAAATTTGGCCCTGCATTTATTCAGTTGATACCCAATGAAGATGGGTCAAAACTGGTAGGGATTAACACTATTAATGCAAAATACTGCCGTCTTGGTGTAGCTGACAGTGCAGGAGTAATTAATAAATGTGTCGTTTCAGGTGCGTGGCCTGATTCACCATCCGCCGGGAATATGAACACCATCGATGTACTTGATGATTATGACCCCTTGGCTGATTTAAATAGAATAAAACTTAAAAATCAAATCAAAGGCAAATCATTTATATATACCATCCGGGATTCGTGGAGCAATAACGAGTATTATAGCAGCCCAATCTGGTATAGCTCTTACCTTGCAGGTTGGGTTGATATTGCCCTTGATGTACCCACTTTCCTGAAAAAAGCCTACGAGAATCAAATATCCTGGAAATGGCACGTTCAGATCCCTTATGCTTTTTGGGATAAAAAGTTTCCGCTTACTAAATATCCGGACACAAAATTAAGGCAGGCAGCAATCTCAGATTACCTGGATACAATCGAAGAAAACCTTACTTCCCCGGAAAATGCAAACAAAGCAATATTTACTTTTTTTGAAGTAAATCCTGTAAATCAAAAAATAGAGGAACAGTGGATAATACAACCACTGGAAAATAAATTAAACGCTGAACAAAACCTGATATCAAGTGCCGCAGCAAATTCAGAAATATTATTTAGCCTGATGATTAACCCTAATGTTTTGGGGGCAGGGATGCCAGGTGGTACCTACGCAGGAAACCAGGGAGGAAGTAATATCCGGGAAGCATTTTTGGTGAACATCGCTAACTCATGGTTAGACCGGCAAAACCTGTTAGATCCCCTTGAAGCGTTTGTGCGTTTTAACGGAGGTAAGGATAATATCGAATGGAGGTTCAAAAACACAATCCTTACAACACTTGATACAGGATCAGGGACAACTAAAACTGTTAGCTAATGTTGGTAAAAACCATTACTGAAATAAAAACTTTTGTTACCATAGGTGTAGGAAACGATGTAAACAGGATCCTTCCTCATATAAGCAATGCTGAAAATGCCTATATAAAACCATTGCTCGGAACAAATATGTATGATGAATTACAAGAGTTCTATGATGCTGTAACTCCTGTAAATCCAACAGTAGTGCAACAGGCAATGATAGGCTTGTTGGCAAAAGTGCAGCTGTCATTGGTGAACCTGGCTTATTATGTAGGGTTTGATACTTTGTCGGTTTTAATAAACGACCAGGGGTTTTCCCGGGTTGAATCAGATAGGTCTAAATCCCTCTTTAAATATCAGGAGGAAAACCTTAAAGCAACTTTTAAGAACAATGGCTTTAACGGGCTTGATGATGTTTTGGTTTTTATCGAAACCAACATCACCCATTTTGCAGAGTTTAAAGCTCAAACCAACTGGACGGTTTTAAGGCAGTCATTCCTGCCTACTGTAAAAGTTGTACAGGAAATTCCTTTTAACCTTAACGCAAGCCGCTTGGCTTTTCTTAACCTGAAACCTTCGGTATCATATATTGAAGATACGCTTATAAAACCTTTGCTTGGATCAACCATCTACAGTTATATAAAAACGGAAATGGTAAAAGATGCGCCTGCAACTAAAGTAACAGCCATCCTTCCATATATACGCAAACCATTGGTATACCTTGCCAGCGCTTTATTTATGGAAGAAACAGGTGCCGAATTAGGCGATAAAGGATTATTCTTCCAGGCATTTGAACCAAATAACTCAAATATAACCCGGAAACAACCATCGGATCAGGACAGGATCCTTGCAATGGCCGCCCGGAACCGGATGATCGGAAATGATTACCTCGAAGCTTTAAAAGCATACCTTCTCGCTAATGTTGATGATTGGGAAGATTACTCAGGTGATTCCGGGTTTTTTATTAACCGGGATAATAACGATAAAAAAATATTTGTTTCATGAAAACTGTAACAATAGAATATCCTTTATTTAGAAGGTTCAAATATTCCCGGTTCGCAAAAGGTTCACATCCTGAAAAATGGGAGGAAATATCGCCGGAACAATTAATTGTTATTGCCTGCCTGTATAAAAACAGTATCACCTTATTAAAGTTCCTTAATAAAATGACCCAGATAAAAACCAGGGTTTTAAAAAAACTGGATGAATATCAATTACTTAAACTCACCGAACTGGTTGGTTTTGTTAGTGATTTCAAACCCTTTAACCATTTTATTATCAAAAAACTTGATTTGGAAGAAACACTCTATTCGCCAAAAGTTAAATTAAAAGGAATGTCTTTTGGGCAGTTTATTTTTGCCGATACCTATTTCAACAACTATAGGTTCGACAATAAACAGGAAGATCTTAATAAATTTATCGCTTGCCTTTACCTTCCCGAAAACCAAACTTTTGATGAAAGTTTAATTGATGGTAGGTCTGAGCTAACCGCAAATTTGCCCCTGGGGACAAAAGAAGCAATTGCTATTAACTATCAATTGATTTGGGAATGGCTTAGTAAAGTTTACCCTTTAATC
>JABMQB010000239.1 GCA_013203525.1 Mariniphaga sp. | reverse complement strand
CGGCACTCAATACTAAAATATGCCACTATTCAGGTATTATCCGCAAAATAACGACGGAGGTGATAAGGAATTAGAAAAAAAGATCCTTATCCACAGCCTGATTTTTTCTGCCATTTTTATTTTTCTCTTTTGGCTTGTTGAAATCATTGAGCAATCATTTGGATTGAGTTTTGTAACATTTGGAGTATATCCGCTCCATCTTAAAGGTTTAAAAGGAATCCTCTTTTCACCCTTTATTCATTCCAACTATAATCATTTAATGGCTAACTCATTGCCATTTTTTATTTTATTGACCGCATTAGTTTACTACTATAGGCGGATTTCATACCGGATATTTTTCCTGGTTTATATTATTTCAGGAATATGTGTTTGGCTGGGAGGAAGGCCAGCATGGCATATCGGAGCCAGCGGAGTGGTTTATGGGCTTGCCGCCTTTCATTTTGTTAGTGGCATACTTCGAAATGATGTGCGGCTGCTTACAGTCTCAGTTATTGTCGTATTCCTGTATGGAAGTATGTTCTGGGGTATTTTTCCAATGAAACCTGATGTTTCATGGGAAGCCCATTTATGGGGCGCCGTTTCGGGAGTGCTTCTTGCAATTTATTATCGGAAATATACTGTGAAAAGAAAAAAATTTGAATGGGAAGATGAACCTGATGAAGAGGGTGAATTGCCCCCTGACATAGATTCACCATACTTTCAGGAGCCAACTCTTTCATCCAATCCGGATTATAATTCTGACAGCAAAAACAACACTGAAAATCAACAGTAAACAAATTCTTTTAAAAATTGCTATTTTTAAAGAGGCATTATAAGAAAAGTTTATATTTTTGCGGCCTGTATTTTAACAAAGTTCTTATAGGATGATTAGCAGAAGGATTATCAGAATTAAGGTTTTACAAATATTGTATGCCTATTACTCCTCACCGGATGAATCGATAAATAACCACGAGAAAGAACTCTTTTTCTGTATCAGAAAATCATACGACTTATACCATTACCTTCTTTTACTCGTAATCGATATTGCCGATTATGCAGAAAAAAGAATTGATATTAACCTGGCAAAACACCGCCCTACTAAAGAAGACCTGAATCCAAACACCAAGTTCATACAGAATAAAATGATTGAGGTATTGCGGAATAATAAATCACTGAACCTTTACCTCAACCAAAAAAAAATGAGTTGGGTTAACCATCCCGAACTCATTAAAGAATTATATACGAGGCTTACTGAATCGGATTATTATAAAGAATATATGGCTAACGGAGACAATTCGTTTGCTAATGACCGTAAATTGGTTGACAAAATATTTAACAAGCTTATTCTTTATTGTGAAGAGTTATATCAGGTTTTGGAAGAACAAAGTATTTACTGGAACGATGATGTGGAATTCAATATTTCGATGATTACAAAAACACTAAAACGTTTCCAAGAATCATCAAAAGCTGAACAAGCTTTACTTCCTATGTTTAAAGATGAAGAAGACCGCCTGTTTACGCAAGACCTGTTTAGAAAAGCAATTGTAAACCACAAAGAAATCAGGGATTTAATAGACCTGCATTCAAGAAATTGGGATATCGAACGAATTGCTTTTGTTGATATTTTAATTATGCAGTTAGCGCTATCAGAATTTCTTTATTTTCCAAGTATTCCTACCAAAGTAACCTTAAATGAATATATCGAATTGTCGAAATATTATAGCACTGAAAAAAGCAGGAACTTTATTAATGGAATTTTAGATAAAGCTTTACGTAACCTCAAAGAAGAAGGTAAAGTTTCTAAAGCCGGGCGTGGATTAATTGGTGAAGAATAAGTAGTTATTATATTCAATTTGAGGCTTTATTTTTCATTATAAAAAACATCTTCGGATGAAAATAACTATAAAATATTGGATAATAATATTTATTTCATTAGCATTAATTCCAGGAATCTGGGCCTGTTCGGGGAATAAAAATAAAAAATCATATAACGAAGTTTCAATTGAAGGGCTTACAGAATTTGAGTTTAACAAAGAATTGCATAATTTTGGGAATCTGATTTCAGGTGAAATTGTAATCTATAGCTTTGTTGTAAAAAATGCGGGTAGCAAAAATCTGGTAATAAAAAATGTTGAAAGCGATTGTGGTTGTATTAATGTAGATTATTCGAACATACCTATTAAACCCGGCGAAAAAGGAATTATAGAAGTTGAGTTTAATACGTCCGGATTATTTGGCAGGCAGTATAAACCAATCGCAATCGAAATGAATACAAAAGAAAAAATAATATATCTGGCTGTTGCAGCCGAAATTAAAAACGAACAATTAGAAATTAATTACTAATATTTAAAAAATGATGAATTATATTTTAATGATGCAACCCGAAGGACAGGAATCAAATCCGTTAATGTCTTTCTTACCATTAATATTGATTGTGGTAGTATTTTATTTTTTTATGATCAGGCCTCAGATGAAACGCCAGAAAGCAACACGCAAGTTTCGTGAAAGCCTTGCCAAAGGTGATAATGTTGTAACAACCGGTGGTATCTACGGAAAAATTGTAGAGGTAAAAGAAACAACCATTATCCTACAGATCGATAAGGAAGTAAAAATCAAAGTCGATAAAAACGGTGTAATTAAAGACATGAGCGATGCTCCGCAGCCAAAATAATGGGTAAACGAACTATATTGAAGGGTTGGCTTTGTCCAGCCCTTTTTTATTTCCGATTCAGGTTTAATTCATTAATTTTGCTTGAAATGTAAGATTGTGGTCAATCAAAAAATATCAGATATAAAAGGATTCTTCAAACTTGAAAAACTACGGCAGGATAAACGTGTGGTTGTTTTTGTGGTTTGCGTACTTATATCCTCAGCTTTGTGGTTTTTAAATGCCCTGGACAAAGATTATGAAACAACAATTACTTATCCGGTCAGGTATATAAATATGCCCGAAAAAAGATTTCTGGCAAATAATCCGCCTTCCGAATTTGAATTAAAGGTCAGTGCTCATGGATTTACATTACTTCGAAATAAACTAAATCTTACATTTACACCAATAGTGTTAGATGTTGACAGGGTTATTACAAACGCCATAGAAATTAATTCATTGACTTATACAATTTCAGGTTCCCGGCTTGCAAATCGGATATCATCACAAATTAGCAATGAAATTAGTATTCTGGAAGTTCATCCTGAATCGTTTGTTTTAATTCTTGACAGTTTACAATCAAAACAAGTATTAGTAAAACCTGACATAATCATCGAATTCGAACCGCAATACAATATTACATCCAGGATTATAGTAATGCCTGAAAAAGTTACTGTTACAGGTCCCGGTGCAATCCTTGATACAATAAATATTATATCGACAAAATCTAAAAAATATACAAAGGTTAAAAAACCTCTTGACCAAACTCTTGATTTAATTATTCCTGATAAGATAAATATTTCGCCCCAAAAAGTACAAATACAAATACCTGTTGAGGAGTTCACAGAAAAAAAACTAACAGCACAGATAGGAATTTCTAATCTTCCGGAGAATACTTCAATAAAACTTTTTCCATCGGAAGTCCAGGTTTCATTTATGGTTGGATTAAGTGATTATACTAAAATCAATGCAAATGATTTTCAATTTACAATTCCTTATTCTGAAATAAATGCTGGTAATCAGGACATACAAGTTCAACTCGATAAAAAACCTGAATATATCAGGGAAATAAAATTTACACCACTAACTATTGAATTCTTAATTGAAAAAGAATAGGATAATGTTAAAAGTCGGGATTACCGGAGGAATGGGCAGTGGAAAATCAATAGTTTGTAAGATTTTCAAACTTTTAGGAGTTCCTGTTTTTGAAGCCGATAATGTTGCTAAAAAACTTTTAGATACCGATCCTCAAATTAAGGATGAATTAATAAACCTGTTTGGAGAATCTATTTATATCGATAAAAAGGGTGTTGATCGAAAAAAACTTGCTTCAATAATTTTTAACGATAATATTGCCTTACAAAATGTGAATGAAGTTATTCACCCACATGTAGGAGAATCATTTTATGGCTGGGTTACGAAACAGGATGTACCATATGTAATACATGAAGCAGCTATTCTGTTCGAAAGTGGATTTTATAAATTAATGGATATAAATATTCATATTTCAGCCGAAAAAGAGCTCAGGTTAAAACGTGTAATGGAACGTGATAACATTTCCAAAGAAATGGTACTTGCAAGGATGGATAAACAGTGGACCGATAAAAAAAAGGCAAAATTGGCTGATGCCGTAATTTTAAATAACAATGAATTACTAATTCCAAAAGTTTTGGAATTTGATAAACAGATAAAACAACATGGGAAAATTTGGTAAATGGATTGGTGGAGGTTTAGGTTGGGCTGTTGGTGGCCCAATTGGAGCAATATTTGGATTTATGATTGGTTCGGCATTGGATGGAACTAATTCTACATCAACCGGATTCAGAACCGGAGCTTCAGGCGTTCGGACAACAACGGGCGGGTATATAATGAGTTTACTTGTTTTAATAGCCGCAGTAATGAAAGCCGACGGTAAAGTTCTAAAATCGGAACTGGAATATGCTAAAAAATTCCTGAATCATAATTTTGGTGCTGAGTCAGCAAGCGAGGCCCTAAAAATGTTACAGGATTTGCTAAAACAGACTATACCTGTAACCGATGTTTGCCACCAGATTCAGGAAAATATGAATTACTCCTCCCGTTTACAACTTATGCATTTCTTATTTGGCATTGCCAATGCCGATGGGCATGTTGATCAAACCGAATATCAATTAATCGACCATATTGGTAAATCAATGGGAATTAACAATTCCGATTTTGAATCGATTAAAGCTATGTTTGTAAAAGACACAAACTCTGCATATAAAATTCTTGAATTGGAACCATCGTCAAGCAATGAAGAAGTTAAAAATGCATACCGCCGAATGGCAATGAAATTTCATCCTGATAAAGTAAGTTACCTTGGTAATGAGTTCCAAAAAGCCGCAAAAGAAAAATTTCAAAAAGTTAACGAAGCTTATCAAACTATAAAAGAAGAACGGAAAATTGCATAAAAAAAGCCGGAACAACAATTCCGGCTATACATATATTAAGTTTTGTACTAACTACTTAAATCTTCAAATTCCACATCAGTAAAACCATCTTTTGCATCCTCTTCTTCAAGAACTGCTACTGCTTCCTCTTCATTTTCTTCAATATATTCATCAGGTTGTTTATCTCTGATATAATCAATTACATCACGAAGACTATCAATAAATTTTTGAAAATCTTCTTTATAAAGAAAAACTTTATGTTTCTCATAATAAAACTTCCCTTCACTTTCAAATTTCTTTTTGCTTTCGGTAATTGTTAGATATAACTCTTCATTCCGTGTGCTTTTTACATCAAAGAAATATGTTCTTTTACCGGCTCTAATAACTTTTGAATGTATTTCTTGCTTGAACTTACTATTTACATCTTTGGTTCTTCCCTTATTCGAATATCCTTCCATTACAATTTATTTTCGGCAATACTGCCTAGGTTATGAATCCAAATATAAAAAATTAAACATAAAAATATTTGAAATG
>JABMQB010000238.1 GCA_013203525.1 Mariniphaga sp. | reverse complement strand
GTTAAGAACCATCCACTAATAACTGTAAAAACTCCTGAAATTCGATAAACAGCAGATTCCCGGTCCCAGGCACGGTCTGATAAAGAAGTTCCCATTGCAACCATAAACGTAACATAGGTGGTTGAAAGAGGAAGTTTTAAGGATGTACCCAACGAAATTAAAATACTGGCAACAATTAAATTCACCGATGCCCTTATTTTATCGAAAGCGGGCTTGTCTGGATCATTTGAAGCTGTAAAATCCTGAATTGCCTGAAACCTGTTTTCAAGAAACCGGTTTACATTGCCCGGCATTAGGCGTTTGAATTTTTTATTAACATTTATTGTATTTCTAACAACCAACCTTGAAAATAAAGAAGATTGGAATCTTTCTTCACCTTCATTTTGCCGCGAAAGATCTAATGTTGTAGCAACTACCGAACGTGCTTTGCGTGATGTAATTAATGTAATAATCATTACCAGCCCTGCAATTAAAAGCATGTATGTTGGAGTACCAACTTTACCCGTAAGTATAGTCATTTGAAATTCATCAGGTGATGAAATTGCCTGTGTGCTCCAGGCTTTGAACGATTCGAAACCGGCAAGTGGTACACCAATAAAATTAACCAGGTCGTTCCCGGCAAATGCCATTGCCAATGCAAAGGTTCCAACTAATACAATTATTTTTGGAATATCTATTTTAAATAACCAGTAGAGCAATTGAAGTAAAATAGTCCATCCGATTAAGCTGTAAATTAATATTTCGAGCATATTATTTTTTAGGAATGCAACTGTCTCTGCTTTCATAAAAGAAGCTCCCTTAGCTCCCTTAATTATCATAAAATATGTAATAGAAGCTATTGCTAGTCCACCAAAAAATCCTGCAAAATATTTAAGGTTCTTTTGGTACCGGAATGAAAACATTAGTCTTGATAAATATTGTATGATTGCACCAACAACAAAGGCAACAAAAACCGATAATAGAATCCCGGTGATAATGGCTAAAGCCTTTCCGGAGTTTATGTATTTTGCCAACTCAACAAGGCTTCCATCAGATGAATAAATTTTCACAAGTGAAACAGCTACAGCAGCTCCAAGTAATTCAAAGACAATTGAAACCGTTGTGGATGTGGGTAATCCAAAAGTATTAAATGTATCCAAAAGTATAATGTCGGTGATCATTACGGCAAGGAATATTACCATGATCTCAGAAAAAACAAACATATCGGGGTGGAATATACCTTTTCGGGCAACTTCCATCATCCCACTAGAAAATGTGGCACCAACTAAAACTCCAAGGCTTGCCACAGTATAAATAACCCATTTACGAGCAGCTTTTGATCCGATTGCTGAATTTAAGAAGTTGACGGCATCATTGCTAACACCAACAATCAGGTCGGAAATAGCCAATGCAAAAAGAATTACAACTAAAATCAAATAAAAATTTTCCATTTCATTAATGTTAATTTTTCAGGCAGCAAATATATTTTGCTAATTTAGGTATTGTGGTTTACAGAACATTATTATAACATTAATAAAACATCAAATTAGCGTTAATAACAATCTGATTTAAAATTTGTTATATTTTTGATTCAAATTCATCAGTGAAAATTATTAAATGAAAACATATTCTGCAAACAGGCTGTCTCTTTTTATTTCACTATTTATTACCATTCTGGTTGGGCTGGTTTTTTTACTGAATTATTTAAGTGGTGGCTTCAATTTGTCACTGTTTTTAACACTACCTCTGTTTTTTATTATTTCTTATCTGGGTACATGGTATGTTTTAAATATCTATATATCCAATAAAATTAAACCTATATATAAAGCTATTTTCGATCCGGTTAAAAAACAAAGAAAATTTTTTGGGAAAGATTCTTCAAAAAATAATATTAATGAAACAAAAAAGGAAGTAGAAAAATGGACCAAAAAACAAGTTCGGGAACTTGAAAGGTTAAAGGATATTGAAAAGTACCGTAAGGAATTTGTCGGGAATGTTTCGCATGAGTTAAAAACACCGATTTTTAATATACAAGGATACATTCTGACATTAATGGAAGGAGGTATTGATGACCCTAAAATCAATAAACTTTATCTTGAGCGCACTGAAAAAAATATCGACCGGATGATTTCAATTGTTCAGGATTTGGAATCAATTAATAAACTTGAGTCGGGAGAATTAGAATTAAATTATGAGGATTTTGATATTGTTAAAATGGTTGATGATGTTTTTGAACTGGAACATATGCATGCCGAGGAGGGTAAAATATCGCTTGAATTTGTAAAAAAGCCTGATGAACCAATTTTGGTAAAAGGCGACAAAAAAAGGATTATGGAGGTACTGACCAATCTTGTTGTTAATGCTATTAAGTATGGTAAAAAGAAAGGATCAGTGTGGGTATCATTTTACGATATGGACGAAAACCTGATGATAGAAGTTCGGGATAATGGCACAGGAATAGCAAAAAAGGACCTGCCCCGCATTTTTGAAAGATTTTACCGTACCGATAAATCCAGGTCGCGCGAACAGGGCGGCACAGGACTTGGCCTTTCTATCGTCAAACATATTATTGAAGCTCACAGGCAAACAATCAGCGTTAAAAGTAATCCGGGTAAAGGAACTACCTTTACCTTTACAGTTGAAAAAAACAAATAATAGAATAACTTTGTATTCATTCTTTAATAATGAATTTTTAACTGTGATTTAATTAACAAAATCTATTTTTTGCAGAATATATAATTTTCAGCTATGAATGAAAATACATTTAAAATTCTTTTAGTCGATGATGAAGTTGATATATTGGAATTTATAAGTTATAACCTGGCGAAAGAAGGATACAAAGTATATACTGCAACCAATGGAATGGAAGCTATTCGGATTGCAGAAAAGAATCAACCGCATCTGATTATACTTGATGTTATGATGCCTGAAATGGATGGTATAGCAGCATGTGAGGAAATGCGTAAAATACCTTCTTTACAAAATACAGTAATAGCATTTTTAACTGCCCGGAACGAGGACTACTCACAGATAGCCGGATTTGAAGCAGGTGCCGATGATTATATAACCAAGCCAATTAGGCC
>JABMQB010000237.1 GCA_013203525.1 Mariniphaga sp. | reverse complement strand
TATTATTACATACTTCATTTTACCACAAAAAATATCAGGCACTAAAGTAAGTGCTAATTAATAAATTCAAAAATATAAATTGAGGATAATTATAAACCTTTATTTTTATTGCAGAATTTAAAATTGGTTGAATGCCGTATTCAGGATTAAATGATTTTATACGAACTCTTGAAAAAGAAGGGGAATTAATCAGGATCAGGGAATTTGTTGACCCGGTTTTGGAAATTACTGAAATTACCGACAGGATCAGCAAATCGAAAGATGGAGGTAAAGCCCTATTATTTGAAAATACCGGAACAAAGTTTCCAGTACTGATAAATTCGATGGGCTCAGAAAAACGAATTGCAATGGCCTTAAGCCAGTCAGATATTTCAAATTTTGAAAAAGAAATCGAATCAATCTTTAAAAAAATATCCAGCCCAAAAGACAATTTGTGGGATAAAATACGAATGCTTCCAATGCTGAAAGAGGTATCGTCGTGGATGCCCAAACGAACTTCAAAAAAAGGAAAATGCCAGGAGGTAATCCAACACAATCCTGATTTAAGTAAACTTCCAATCTTACATTGCTGGCCAGCTGATGGAGGCAGGTTCGTTACACTTCCCGGAGTTCATACTATTGATCCTGAAACCGGAATACCTAATGTTGGGATGTACCGGATGCAGGTTTTTGAAAATGATAAAACCGGAATGCATTGGCACAAACATAAAACCGGAGCCAATCATTTTGAAAAATATAAAAAACTTGGAAAAAGAATGCCTGTAAACGTGGCACTGGGTGGCGATCCGGTTTATACATATGCCGCAACAGCACCCATGCCCGAAAACATGGATGAATATATGCTTGCTGGTTTCCTTCGCAAAAAACAGGTACGGCTTGTTAAATGCCTGACAAACGAATTATATGTTCCCGAAGATGCTGATATTATAATTGAAGGATATGTTGATTCTGGGGAAGACCTGATTTGGGAAGGACCATTTGGCGACCATACTGGTTTTTATTCGCTGGCCGATTATTATCCGGCATTTCATGTTACCTGCATAACCCATAGGAAAGATGCTGTTTACCCTGCAACGATTGTTGGCATTCCCCCAATGGAAGATGCGTATATTGGAAAAGCTACTGAGCGGATTTTCCTTACCCCAATCCGTTTGACCATGATTCAGGAATTGCTTGATATGGAACTTCCTTTTGCAGGCGTGGCACATAATCTTTCGGTTGTAAAAATTGAAAAATCGTATGCCGGGCAAGCTGTAAAAGTAATGAATTCACTTTGGGGAGCTGGTCAAATGATGTTCAACAAAATATTGATTGTAGTTGATAAGGAAGTAGACATTCATAATTACAGGGAATTACTAAAAATTATTTTTGATAGGCTTGATCCAAATAATAGCCTGATGTTCTCAAAGGGGCCGTTGGATGTCCTTGATCATTCGTCCTCCAGATTTGCATTTGGTTCAAAATTAGGGATTGATGTTACCATGCCATTTGATGAGGAAATTTATTTGAAAACCGAAAATCTACAAGAGATATATTCATTTCCTGAATCAGCCTTAAAAAACATACCTGAAATTGAAAATTTTTATGACCTGAAAGAAAATTGGGGAATACCGGTCTGTATTCTTTCAGTAAAAAAAGATAAACAATTCAGAATAGAAAAGTTGGCTTATTCGATAAAAGAAAATATATCATTTAGTTATTTTAAAACCATTGTAATTGTTGATTCGGGTGTTGATATAAAAGATTTGTTTACCGTCGTATGGCTGGCTACTGGAAACCTGGAACCTCAACGCGATATATCTATTATTAATTTTAAAAATAATAGTTCGACCATTCTTGTTGATGCAACAATAAAAACCAATGCGAATGATAATTTTAAACGAGACTGGCCCAATGTTGTAGTTTCAAGCAAGGATACTATTAATCAAATCGATCAAAAATGGGAAACTTTGGGATTAGGGGATTTTATTTCATCACCATCGTTAAAATATTTGCCTCTGGTTAAAAACGAAGGAGCAATCAGGAAATAATCAGTTTCAGAATTTTCTCAAGCCAGTCGGCATCTGTTTAATCAAAAGCAGAAAGTTCATTACTGTCAACATCAAGCACTCCCATTATTTCTCCATTTATATTTCTGAATGGAACAACAATTTCAGATTTTGAACGTGAATCACAAGCAATATGCCCTGAAAAATTATGTACATCTTCAACAATAACTGTTTTTTTCTGATTAAAAGCTGCCCAGCAAACTCCTTTACCCTTTTCAAGAATCTGGCAAGCCACCGGCCCCTGATACATTTGTACTGTCATTTCTCCCTTAATCAATATATAAAATCCGGTCCAGAAAAAATAATCCAATTTATGATATAAAAGTGCTATTGTTGTTGCCATCTTTGCTTCCTGGTTATTGCTCTTTTTTAATAATTCAACCAGCTGGTCGTACATTTTACTGTACCTTCCTTCCTTCTTATTCGTCTCCATTTATCATTTGTTGATCTAAAAAACTAAGCAAAGAAACTAAAAAATAACTAAATTTAAATTCCTTTAAAAATTTAGAATTATGAAAAAATTAGTTACTAATCCTGATGAAAAACAATGGGGAATGTTCACCCATCTGGCTGCATTGGCCACCTTTGTTATTCCACTCGGAAATATTGTAGGTCCACTTATCATTTATATGATTAAAAAAGATGAGTATGAATTTGTTGCCGACCAGGGGAAGGAAGTACTAAACTTCCAGATTACCTGGACGATAATATTTTTCATTTCAGCTATTCTGATTCTGGCAGTTATTGGAATTTTTATGCTTATCGGATTTGGAATTGCCTGGTTGATTCTGGTTATAATTGGTGTTTCAAAAGCAAATCAGGGTGAATATTATCGGTATCCGTTAACAATAAGATTTATCAATTAAATATTCCAGGATACTTGAATCAGAATTGCAAATAAATTTTAGTAATAGATTAAAATGTAATAAAGCACTGTCTAATAAAAATAGCATTGTTTGGTAGATTTATAGAAAAAATGTAGAATCCAAAAGACAATTTAATATTCATCTATTCATTTTTCTTAAGCCTCATTTTCACTTATACCTTATTAGATTTTTATTAAACAGCTAGTGTAATTCGTCTCAAAATCGCCTTATTTTAGTAAAATACATCACAATATTTTTAAAAAATAAAATTTAAGCAGTCTCTAAATTGCCATGTATAAAAAATTACTACTATTACAATTAATGAATATATCGAGGCTTCAGATTTTTCGTTATTATTCAATATACTTTTCCTTTTGTTAAAGATTTTAATAATGGGATCAAACAAAAGATAAATAACTATAAATAAAGGACGGTACCTTAAATTACATTCTTTACTTTTTTTTATCTCTTTGGAGATATTTTCATTTATATACTTATCCCAGTTTTCATAATTTTTAATTTCATTTTTCTCGAAAAAAGAATTATCCTTTTCGCATATTTCAAAAATAATTTCTTTTACAACGCTAGTATACCCTGTCTTATAATATATAGAGGCATATTGAGCATGAATAAATTGAAAAAAAATATAGCATATTGAATATATACCGATTAGATAAATAAGGTTATCTATTTGACCCAATACATTACCATTTACTGTTGGAATTTTTGAAATTGACCATAATATTGCATACAAAAGGATAAGTGCAGACCATGCTGATACTTCTTTTCTTTGTATCCAAGGTATTACAGAATTACTCTCTTCTCTTAAGAAATTTATGAATTTCTCTTTGTCCATTTCGGCATATTCCTTTTGCATTGAGATTTGTCCTTTCTAAGTAAATCTAACATTATATTTCACTCCAAATATTGGCATAGTCGCTAAAATACAACATATTATATTGAAAATCAACCAATAAAGATTAAGGTTTTAAATAAATTTTCAACCTCAGAAAATTGATTATTTTTGCACTTGTAATGAATAATTTTTATTAATGGCACAAAAACCTTCGATTCCCAAAGGAACCCGCGATTTTTCACCGGTCGAGATGGCACGGCGGAATTACATTTTCGATACTATTAAGGATGTTTTCAAACGTTATGGTTATCAGCCAATAGAAACACCGGCTATGGAATACCTTTCATCGCTAATGGGAAAGTATGGCGAAGAGGGTGATAAACTACTTTTTAAGATTCTAAATTCGGGTGATTTTTTATCAAAAGTTTCACCGGAACTTCTTCAGAATTTGAACTCAAATAAAATAACCAGTAAGATTTCCGAAAAAGGTTTGAGGTATGACTTAACAGTTCCTTTCGCCCGTTTTGTGGTTCAACACCAAAATGAAATTACATTTCCATTTAAACGTTACCAGATTCAACCAGTGTGGCGTGCCGACAGACCTCAAAAAGGACGCTACCGCGAATTTTATCAATGCGATGTGGATGTAATTGGTAGTAACAGCCTGTTAAACGAAGCGGAACTTGTTCAAATAATTGACGAAGTTTTTAACCGTTTAAAAATTGGTGCTGTTGTAAAAATTAATAACCGAAAAGTATTGGCAGGTATTGCCGAAATAATTGGCGAAGCCGACCGAATTACTGATATTACTGTTGCTATCGACAAGCTGGATAAAATCGGGCTGGAAAAAGTAAACATGGAACTGGCTGAAAAAGGTGTTTCTAAGGAAGCTATAGATAAACTTCAACCTATCCTTCATCTTTCCGGAAACAATACAGAAAAATTATCAACCTTAAAAAATACATTAGCCCAATCGGAAACCGGTTTAAAAGGAATTGAGGAACTTGATACTTTTTTTAATTACATCGATTCAGTAAAAATTAATACAAACGTTGAACTTGATTTAACCCTGGCCCGAGGTCTAAATTATTATACCGGAGCAATCATCGAGGTTAAAGCCATCGATGCTGAAATTGGAAGCATTTGTGGAGGTGGCCGTTACGACGATCTGACCGGGATTTTTGGATTACCAGGTGTTTCAGGTGTTGGTGTTTCGTTTGGAGCCGAACGAATTTACGATATCCTCACTCAAAGCAATAGTTTTCCTGCCGATGCTCTTGAATCAACAAAATTGTTATTTATAAATTTTGGTGAAAAAGAAGAAAAGTATTGTTTAGATATTTTATCAGAAGTTCGTAAAAATGGAATTAATGCAGAGATTTATCCCGATCGGGCAAAAGTTAAAAAGCAAATGAACTATGCCAACCGAAAAGAAATTCCATTTGTAGTTCTGGCCGGTGAATCTGAGATGGCGCAAAACAAAGTTACACTAAAAAATATGGTAACAGGAGAACAACAACTTGTTTCGTCACAGGAACTGATTAAAATCCTTTCTGAATAAAAAAATAATTCCGTAATTGCTTCAAAATAGAGGCAATGATTCTTTTTGTTTCAATACGATTAGTTAAAGTTATTGGTGGCGATATCCGTTTTCCATGATATTCTCTTTTAAGTGGATCTCTGATATTTGCTTAATTCAAATCATTTTTATTCCCATTTTATTTCATCAAAAAAATCGGATATGAAAAATCGGATATTTTATATTTCCCTGGATGATTTAACTTATGATGTTATTGAAGATATTCTTGAAAATAATATTCAGTTAGAATTGTCAGAAAAATCTATTCATCTAATTAATAAAAGTAAAGCTTATCTCGACAAAAAATTAAATGAAACCGATGGTCCCTTATACGGAATTAATACTGGTTTTGGCGCATTATGCGACATAGAAATCTCAAAAAATGACCTAAGCAAATTGCAGGAAAACCTGATTATTTCGCATGCATGCAACATAGGTCCCGAAATTCCATCAGATATTGTCAGGTTAATGTTGTTGTTAAAAGTCCATGCGTTGGCAAAAGGAAATTCAGCAGTTCAATTAAAAACAGTGCAACGAATAATCGACTTATTTAACCACAATGTTCTTCCCGTCGTTTGCGAGCAGGGATCGCTGGGGGCAAGCGGAGACTTAGCACCATTGGCAATGTTGTTTCTACCTTTGCTTGGTCTGGGCGAAGTACACTTTGATGGAGTTTTACAGCCATCAACGGATGTAATGAAACACTTTGGTTGGAATCCAATCAGGCTTGAAGCAAAAGAAGGCCTGGCATTATTAAACGGAACTCAGTTTATGAGTGCACACGGAGTTTACACGCTTTTAAAGACATTTAAAATTGTTGACCAGGCTGATATAATCGGAGCCTTATCGCTTGATAGTTTTGATGGGTTAATCGAACCTTTTCTTGATAATATCCAACGAATCAGGCCACATAAAGGGCAGGCACAAACAGCAGTAAATTTCAGAAAAATTCTTGAAGGAAGTGAATTAATAAATCAACATAAAAACCATATTCAGGATCCCTACTCTTTCCGTTGTATTCCGCAAGTACACGGAGCGGTAAAAGATACAGTTCGTTATGTTTCGGAAGTAATAGAAACTGAAATAAATTCAGTTACAGATAATCCAACCGTTTTTCCCGATGAAGATGTAATAGTTTCGGGAGGAAATTTCCACGGCGAACCTTTGGCTTTGGCTTTGGATTTTCTGGCAATTGCAGTTTCAGAATTTGGAAGTATTTCTGAAAGAAGGACATACCGATTGATTTCCGGAGAAAGGGGCTTACCGGAATTTCTGGTTGCCAATCCCGGAATCAATTCAGGATTTATGATTCCTCAATATGCTGCTGCATCTATAGTCAGCCAGAATAAACAACTATGTACACCTGCATCGGTCGATTCAATTCCATCATCAAACGAACAGGAAGACCATGTTAGTATGGGTGGAAATGCTGCAACAAAAGCATTAAAGGTTGTTTTAAATGTTCAAAAAATTCTTGCAATCGAATTATACAATGCTGCCCAGGCAATCGATTTCAGAAAACCAAAAAACACGTCACCATTCCTTATTCAATATTTAAATGAATATCGTTTGGTAGTTAAATTTATTGAAGAAGATACATTAATGTATGAGGGAATAAATAAAACAATTGATTTTCTGGACAAATCAAAAATATTTATAAAGAAAAAACCATCGGCTTAAAACCGATGGTTACTATTTTATTTGTCGTTATCCGACCTCCTGTTCCTAAATTCTCTAAGCATTTGCCTTAGAAACTGATGCTCAGCCTGATAAAGTTTTAATATTTTTTTTGGAGGAAGTACATCTAGATATTTCTTATTGTATTTCTCTCTAACAAGAGCTTCGGCCTTATGAGTTTCAACCATTTCTTTTGTTAATGCAATAATTTCCTTATCGGTAAGATTCCCATTTTCCTTTTGAACTCTATTCTCAATTTCGCGCCTTTTAGTTTGTGCCTCCCAGTTTTCTTTTTCGGCTTGATTATAGATTGGCCAAAACTTCTCAGCCTCTTTTGGAGTTAATTCCAATTGCTCAGTAAGAAACGATATTTTTTTTGCACGGAACTTTTCAGATTCTTCTTCTGAAGGACCTCTTCTTTGAGCATTTGCAGTTGATATAAATGCAAAAACTACAAGAATTACTGACAATATTTTAATTACTTTCATTATAAATATTTATTCTGCTGATTCAATATAAATGTCATAGTCGCTTAAATTAGCGCTGAGATATCCAATTAACTCATCATCGCTAAAAGGTTCATCTTCAATTTCACTTTCAAATATTGCAAAAAGAGAAATATCGTCCATTTCTTCCATAATACCAATAATTGCATTTTCAATATTATATTCCGGAAGGCCGCTCTCAATATTTGCAGTTTGATTTATTTCAGATTTACCAAAGGGCCAATTAACCAACATAAAAATAATAGCTAAGCTTGCAGCTATGCCTATTACGGGCTTCAAAATACGAATAACAGGATTTGATTTTTTAATCTGATATTCCTGCTTTATTTTTTCATCAAGCCTTGCATTAAAATCATCAAAATAATTATTCGGAATCTTAAAAGGATTTTCCTTTCTTATTTTTGATAATTTCGGCGCTATATTTTTTAATTCATCCATTTCTTTTATTGGTTTCCAATTTGACTTAATAACTAAAAAAAGGTTTAACGTTCAGAATGTTATTCCAATTTAGATATATATTCTTCAATTTTTTTAACTGCATGATGGTATGAAGCTTTTAATGCTCCCACCGATGTATCAAGGACTTCAGACATTTCATTATATTTAAGGTTATCAAAATATTTCATATTAAAAACCAGGCGTTGCTTATCGGGCAAAGTCAATATTGCTTTTTGTAAACTTTTTTGAATTTCCTCGCCATCAAAATAGGAATCTGACTCAAGGTTCTCCAATAAAAAATCACTCACTTCATTTAAAGGTAATACACTTCTTTTCTTTTTTGAATTAAGAAATGTCAGCGATTCGTTTGTAGCAATACGGTACAACCAGGTAAAAAGGCTCGATTCTTCCCTAAAGCTCTTAAGGTTTCTCCAAACTTTCACAAAGGTATTTTGCAGAACATCATCGGCATCATCATGGTTAATCACAATTTTACGAATATGCCAATACAAACGTTCCTGGTATTTCTCAACCAGTTTCTGAAAAGCCAGGTCCTGTTTCTCCCCGTTCCTCAAATCAGAAATTATTTGCTGGTCGCTTTCGTGCATTAAAAATGGTTTTGAATATAGACCATTACGATTAATGAAAGTTTAAATATTTAAATCCTGAAGTTTAATCCTTCCTTAACCAGTTTTTTATAAATATCCAGATTAAACTCATAAAGTCTTGCTGCTCTATGGGCTACATTTATTTGTTTTTGCTCAGTATCCACCAGCAATTTCATATTTAATATTTTTTTTCTGAAATTTCGAGTGTCCAGTTCAACATCTAATATGGTTTCATAAAGGTTCTGTAACTGAGTTAATGTAAATTTTTCCGGTAATAAATGAAACCCAACAGGATGATACCTAACTTCCTCTCTTAATTTTTCAAGAGCCTCTTGTATTATATTTGAATGATCAAAAATCACTTTTGGCATACTATTAATATTAAACCATTTTAATGATTTGATACCATCCATTTTTTTCATAATGTGGTAGTCGGGATTAATTAATGCATAATATGCTATAGTTACAACTCGTTGAAATGGTACCCGGTTTGCTTCATTAAATGCTTTCACCTGTCGAAGGAAAACATTATCAAGGCTTGTAAAAGTTGATAGGATATATTTTGCATGCTCATCAGAATCTTCATCTACCGGTACATGTGACCCAATCAAGCCCCAAGCATTCTTATCGCTACTTATTGGATTTTTTTTGAACAGTTCTGTTACCTGTCCATAATCTTCATGATCTCTATAAAACTCTTTAATTAAATTTAATTCCGATTGCCAAAGTAATACATTCAGGTTTGCTCCATCAAACCCAAATATTACACAATCAACAGACAAATTTTCCAGGATCATAGATATATGTTTTAAACAAAAATATAAAACCTACTTAAATAGATACTGATAATTGTGTATTTATTCATATTACTTTTCATTTTGAAAGTACTGTTTTTCACATTAATCGATTACATTTGCAGCGCAATTCAAAAAAAATATAATGGCTTTAAAATGTGGAATCATTGGAATTGCCAATGTTGGCAAAACAACAATCTTTAATTGTTTATCAGATACAAAAGGAGAAACAACAGCTTTTGCATTTAGTTCCAATAAATCAAATGTAGGTGTGGTTAATGTACTAGATCCACGATTATATAACCTTGAAAAATTTCAGTCAACCGAGAAAATTATTCCGGCAACTGTAGAAATAGTGGATATTCCCGGTTTAACAAAAGGGGCAAATAAAGGGGAAGGTGTTGGAAATAAATTTCTTGCTGATATACGAAATACTGATGCACTGATTCATGTTATCAGATGCTTTGATGATGAAAGCTTACCACATATTGACGGTACTGTTGATCCGGTGCGTGATATTGAAAACATAGATTTTGAATTACAGGTTACGGATCTTGAGTCGGTTGAAAAAAAAATTCAAAGACTTGCAAAACTAGCCAAAATCGGCGATAAAGATGCAAAACATGGTGTTGAGGTATTAAC
>JABMQB010000236.1 GCA_013203525.1 Mariniphaga sp. | reverse complement strand
TTATAATCCCTCGCATCTTATCCTAAGATAATATCTACTCATGAAAGTTGAACAAATATTAATAATCATTAAAAATATTGACTTTTAATAATACTTGTTGTAAATTTGGATAACAGACACATTATCAGGAATTCATTTAAACTGATATGGAGATTCTCAAAAAATTACAGTATGTAATATTTAACCAAAACAGACATCTTTATTAATCACCTAAAAAACCAAAATTATGCCATTTTTAGACGCCGCCCTCGCTTTTGCACTTACAATTTTTGTTGTTGCAATTGCAGTTACTCAAATAAATAACCTTATCCTGAAATTTTTTAAAGTATCGCGTATGCAAAATATGCTTAAAGAGTTTTTTGCGGATGAATTAGAACCAGTTGTAAAAAGAGAGCTGAGCAGGCTTAAAACAAAAGTTAAAGAGGATGTTTCAAAGAAATTTTCAGGCTTGGCAAATAGTCTAACTGAAAATGAAGTATTTGCAGAAAAAGAGTTAGCAGAAAATATCGATGTTTCTACTGAAGAATTATTGGAACGGATTAAAAGATCGGAGTTAGGTGATGAATTATTGCAAAAATTTGGAGATGAAGCAAAATCGATATTTAATGAACTAGGTAAACGCTATGAGATACTTGGGAATAAATTTACCGTATCTTTTAGAAAACATTCAAGAAAATGGGCTACCGGTGTTGCAATAGTCCTGGCTTTAGTTCTTAATATCGATTGTGTTTTTATTGCAAACACATACATAAAAAACGAAAGTGTACGCGAAGGAGTACTAATACAAATGAATGATATAGTCTCTGATTATGAAACAAAAGTAGCTACAATTAGTAATGATACGGATACAGTTTTAGTAAGCGATATTAAAAATGCCATTCAGGAAAATAAAGAACAAATTAATATTTTAACAAATACAGGCTTCCCTATAGGTTTTTCATATTTCCCTCATGTCGATATATTAAAAAATTGTTTTAATAGAAAGGGATTAACAGAATTAGATGACAGAACTACTGAAAGCAAAAAGGATTGGTTCTTATGGGCAATTGGAATTTTATTAACAGGATTCCTGGCTGGCTTAGGAGCGCCCTTCTGGTACGATGCAATTAATGGAATTAATCGATTCGCGCAAAAAACCAGATCATCCAAAACACCTAAAACAGATAGTTAGAAAAACTATAAGATACTTATTGCTGGTAGAAATCTAGGCAGGTTTACATTTTACATGCAATTTATTCTCCTCTGCAATATCAAATATTTTGGAGTCATTAATTTTTTGTAATGTTTTCGACCTTGCCTGGTGCCCGTCTTCCAATATTAAGGTTCCATCGGGTTTTAACATGCGATGAAGTTCTTTTAATAAAAAAGTTGGCTCCTGAACCATATGGAACATGTCTAGTGCATAAACCACATCGGCTGTTTGATTTGGCACATCGGTAGAATAACCATTTGCCAGAACAGGCTCAACATTTTTAAGACTATATTTTGTGATTTTAGAATTAACTGCATCGATGGCTTTTGGATGTATATCGACCGCAATAACTCTACCTGATTCTCCTACTGCAAGCGATGCATTTTTGATGTATCGGGCCGGGCCACAACCATAATCGATTACTGTTTGATCCGGCTTTAATCCCAGGGTTTTGAACTTATTATTTGAATGATTTCCAAATAAATCGAATAATCCCATTACTCCGGTCATTACTCTAAAAGCTGCATTAGGTATTTTTTCACGTGAAGAGAATTGATGCTGGCTGTTTTCTTTCTGGTTTTCCATTTTTCTGATAATTAATATTTATATCCAAATGTAAATCGATGTAAAAAGTTATCGCATCAAAAATCGGTTAACTAACGGATTTGGGCCGCAAATAGTAATATAAGTTATTAAGTAAAAAGGAAAGCTTTACTATTTAAAAGGCGAATCAGGCTCCTTTGCCATATGGTTATAAGTAAGTTTATCGAGCAACTTTGGAAAGAATTTTCCTAAAAAAACAGTCATTTTCCCTTCAACAAAAGTAAGGATCAACTTTCTTTTGCGTTTAACAACAGCTTTATAAATATGTGAAGCACATTCTTCAGCAGTCATCATTTTGTCTTCATTTCGGGGTGTTTCGCCTTGTGACGAACCATTGGAGGTCAAAGCTACTTTACGAACTTCGGAAGCAGTAAAACCAGGTGCAGCAACTAATACGTGTAAATCTTTTTTTAGGTTTTCAATACGAATAGTGTCAAGAAAACCACGTACTGCAAATTTTGAAGCAGCATAACCCGTACGCCCCGGCAAGCCAATGTGCCCGGCAATTGAAATAACTCCCACAAGCGAACCTTTGGTTTTAAGTAAATGGGGTAACGAATATTTTGTACAATAAACCGTACCCCAAAAATTTACTTCCATCAACCTTCTTAAAACATCCAGTTCAACTTCTTCAAAAAGGGCACGCATCGAAATTCCGGCATTATTAATCATCACATCTACTTGCCCAAATCGGGCTATTGCTTTTTCAATTAAAATTTGGCAATCCTCTTCTTTGCTCACATCAGTTTGAACCGATTCAATTTCAACTCCCGGCAATTCGTTTTCAATTTCTTTTAATTTTTCTATCCGTCTGGCACCTAAAACAAGTTTTGAACCTTTTGAAGCAAATTCTTTTGCTAATGCTTTGCCAATGCCAGAGGAGGCTCCGGTTATAACAACCACTTTATCTTTCATTTTCTGAAAATTTTGATAAAAGTAAGTTTTTTTGTTTATAAGCTAATCCCGATTCTTCGTGAAATGGGATGCAAAAATATCGTAAGGAAAATTATTCTAGAGCTACCAATTTGTAAATCCCAGTTTTTCTAATCCCTCTTCAATCTCCGGACACGACATAAACAAATTCCATAATAAACCGGTTCGCCCGTTTTCAATCATTACGGGAATGGGGCCCTGATCAATGGCCAGGTATCGCTGGACGCTCCAGTTATGTTCACGGCTAAAAGCATCATAAGGCCCATATTTTCCAATTAGATCTTTATTGGCAGGCGCATACAAATATCGCATCATCTTTATCGATTCTTCACTCACATATGGATATGACGAAAGTGCAGCTGTAGGTGATATTACACCTGTATCGTTATCAGGCCGGTGGGCATCATAAAAATTAATACTATAACTGGAAGTTAATCCCCAGCAATTTTCGCCATAATCTTTAAATCCTTTTGGATTTTCAACACAATACTGATAATTAATCAGTGCATGGTTTTTATTTAATTCCCAATAATTTCCATAAAGATCTTCCAGGTTTCGTGAATCTAAACCTAAATAAGAATAATGCGCCCAAAAAAGAGGGCCTACCGGCGAATCATTTGAATCATAGTGATCGAGCACCAGGTTTAGCCCGTTAAATGTCCTTGTAGTTTTTATATCACCGCCTCTTGCCCATCCCTCATGGTAAACTTCAGGATTTATAGAATAGGTTGGCGAAGAGGCTGCAAGGATATACATAATCAGGCATTCGTTATAACCTTTAACGCCAAAATTCATTTCCCATCCATAATCAGGCGACCAGTGCCAAAACAATATATTCTTCCCATTTTGAGTGTACCAGTTCCATTCAACTTCTTGCCACAATTGATCAATTTTTGCAGACAGTTGTTTTTCTTCGGTATTGCCATTTGCAAAATATTGACGAACAGCCAATAATCCCTGAACCAAAAAGGCGGTTTCAACCAGGTCTCCACCGTTGTCTTTTTCGCTGAACGGTTTTGTTTTGCCAGTTTCGCCATAAAGCCAATGTGGCCAGGCTCCATGAAAACGGTCGGCAATTTCCAGAAAACTTACAATTTTATCAAACCGTTGAAATCCTTCTTTTCTAGTAATAAAATTTCTTTCAATACCTACAAGTAAAGCCATCAATCCAAAACCGGTTCCTCCGGTTGTAACAACAGTTTGATCATTGTCGGGATAAATATTATCCATATGTATTCGTTCGCAAGCCAAGCCAGATGAAGGTTCCCCACCTTCCCAGAAATAATTAAATGTTTGCTGTTGAATAAGGGTTAATAGTGAATCATTACTCATTTCTGATTCCGATAAAAATTCAGAAAGCTCATTTTCGCCCGTCTTATTTTCTTTGGTGCATGAAACAAAAAGAAAAACAACAGCTAAAAAGCAGGTAACTAAATATTTGAAGAAATGTTTCATTTTAAATTTTTATCTAATCTCAATAAGATAAAAGTAGTAAATAATAATTATCCTAAAACAAACTTGTTATTAGGCTTAATACATTTTTTTAAATAAATTCGGCACAATAAATTAAAACTACCCTATGAGTTTCAATACCATCTTATTCTTCATTTTAATTATGATAGGTTCAGGTGTTTATTCTCAAAATAACAACAATCAAATATATACTAACTCAAATATTTCAATTAAATCTTTAAGAGAAGATTTTATTAATCCTCCCGATGAATCAAAACTTCGGTGCTACTGGTGGTGGCTAAATAGTATGGCAACCAAAGAATCGATCACTCGCGATCTTGAAGAAATGAAAGCCAAAGGTTACGGAGGTGCTTCGCTTGTAGATGCGGGAAGTTCAAGTTATGATATTGCGAATAAAACAAAAGCCGGACCTGTTTTTATGAGCCCCGAATGGATGAAACTTTATAAACATGCCGTTTCAGAAGCCAGCCGGATTGGCATTGAATTAAGCGTGAATGTACAAAGTGGGTGGAATCCCGGAGGACCTGCGATTACACCGGAATATGCCTTAAAAAAACTAGTATGGTCGGAAACTAAATTAACAGGCAATAATAAAATAATTGAAATAATTTTACCCATGCCTGACACTAACCTGATATATAAGGATATATGTGCACAAGCTATCAAAATTAATTCGTCAAACACTAAACAAACTCCCATTAAAAATTGGGCAAAAAAAACAATGAATGAATCCTTGGGATGGAAAGGTATTTATCCACTTTTTGAACTAAGGGAAAACTTTCCGGAATCAGATAATGACTTTATTATTCAAAAAAATAACATAATTGATATTTCAGCATATCTGAATGGCAACAACCTAAGTTGGAAAGCTCCGGAAGGGAATTGGTTAATAATACGTTATGGTTATACTTGCACCGGTGCATATACGTCTACGACGAGCGATGGCTGGGGAGGCCTTTCGTTAGATCATTTAAGTGGTGAAGCATTCGAAATTTTTAGTAAAGAAGTTATTAAGCCTTTGATAGTTGCAGCAAAACAAGCTGGAAACAGTGTAAAATTCCTACAAACCGACAGCTGGGAAATGGGACCTGTAAACTGGACTAAGTTTTTCCCTGAGGAATTTAAAAAACGAAGAGAATATGATATTTATAAATATCTACCAGTGTTGGCAGGTAAAATAGTTAAAAGCAGGGATGTTTCAAACCGCTTTCTTTTTGATTTCAGAAAAACCATTGGAGATTGTATTGCCGATAACCATTACCAACCGTTTTATAATCTGGCTCACGAAAATGGGATGGGAATACATCCGGAGTCAGGAGGGCCTCATTCGGCACCTGTTGATGCATTAAAAATATTAGGAATCAGTGATTTTCCACAAGGCGAATTTTGGGCTCGTTCAAATACACATCGAATTCTCGATGCCGAAAGGTTAGCTGTTAAACAAAGTGCATGTGTTGCTCATACCAATGGGAAAAAGTATGTTGCAGCCGAGGGGCCAACTTCCATTGGACCTCAATGGGAACGTGCCCCAAAAGACCTAAAAAACGTTATCGACCGGATTTTTTGTTCGGGAGTAAACCGGATTGTTTGGCATACTTTTACATCATCGCCGAAAGAATTTGGACTTCCGGGTAATGAATATTTTGCCGGGACACACCTCAATCCGAATGTTACCTGGTGGGAGCATGCTCCCGCATTTATCAACTATTTAAACCGCAGTAGTTATTTGCTTTCGCAAGGTTTATTTGTTGCCGATGTATTATATTATTATGGGGATGATGTTCCAAATTTTGTTTTCCTAAAAGATGAAGTAAAGGAACTGAATTTTGGTTACGATTGGGATAAATGTTCGAAGGAGGTCATTTTAAACAAGCTTACATTTCAGAATGGAAAAATAATATTACCCGATGGAATGAACTATCGCCTGTTAGTACTCCCCAATGAAGAAACTATTAACCTTGAAGTACTAAAGAAGGTTGAATATTTGGTTAAAGTAGGGATGACTGTTATTGCACCCCGCCCAATAAAAACAACTGGTTTGAAAAATTTCCCGGAAGCTGATAAAGAAATTCAGAATATTGCAGAAAAGTTATGGGGCAATATTGATGGAAATACTATAACCGAAAATATTTATGGCAAAGGAAAAGTTATATGGGGGCAAGATATAAATCATGTTCTCAACAAAATGGGTGGTGATCCCGATTTTCAATTTACGAGCTCTCAAAAAAATACCGGAATTAATTATATCCATCGTTCAACAGAAAATAACGAAATATACTTTGTGGTTAATCAATACGCCCGAAAAGAAATTCGTGATTTTGAATATCGCTACCTTAACACCCTTCCAAACCAATATGAATTGGTGGAATGCAAATTCAGGGTAACCGGAAAAATCCCCGAATTATGGGATCCAAAAACAGGCAAACAAAAAGAAATACTTACCTGGCGTGAAGAAGATGGTTATACAATAATTCCTTTATTTCTTGAGCCTGAAGGTTCTGTTTTTGTTGTTTTTAAAGAAGGCGATGAGCCAGTCCATATAACAACAATAAATATCAACAAAAAATCCTATTTCCCAAATAATCAACTTGAAATACGAAATACGCCCTATATCGATCTTTATAAAACGGCTGACAATTATGCTGCTGATATTTTTATACAAGGAAAATATGAACTTACATGGTCTGATGGACAAATATCTCAATTAAACACAAAAAATAAATCAAACCTAATTGTAGACGCTCCATGGGAAGTAACATTCGATAAAAAACTTGGAGGCCCGGGAAAAACTCAATTTCACAAACTAATTTCGTGGATTGATTCGGATGATGAAAATATTAAATATTATTCCGGAACAGCTATTTATAAAAACCATTTTAAATTAGAAAAGGAAGATATTGACAACACTAAACTGGTTTTAGACCTTGGCAATGTTCAGGAAATGGCTTCAGTAATAATTAACGGGAACCAATTGCCGGTACAGTGGATAAGCCCATTTCGTTTTAATATTACTCCTTTTATTAAGCAAGGAAATAATGAAATAAAAGTTGAAGTTGTTAATATGTGGCCCAACCGATTAATAGGTGATAGTAAACTTCCAAAGGAAAAAAGAATTACAAATACAAATGTTAATAAGTTTTATAATCAGGGCTCAGAAAAGTATCTAAGGGCATCAGGATTAATTGGTCCGGTAAAAATAATTAAAGTCACCAGAACAAAAATCAGGTAATAAAACTAATTCATAATAAATAGTTAATATTTTACCGACTTTTAGAATTCTTTATTAAATTCTAACTTTTTATGCCTTTGCAATGGTGCGCCTTGTACTATTTATGAATACTACTACTTTAATAACTTTTCATACATCCCCACATTTCACTTTTATATTTTATATAATTTGCGATAAATCGTGATTACAAAATGTAAATCAACACCATGGCAAATTATTTTAAGCGTTTTAGAGACCTAAATATAAAATCGAAGTTATATCTCCTTGGGGCGATGTTTGTTACTTTTCTGGTATTAACCTCCTTATTAGCCAATTTCTTTTTTAAAACCAGTAAAACGTTAACTGTACTAATTAATGAAGAAAGGGTTTTTATAGAATACTATTCTGTGGGGTTAGAAAATTTTTACAAATACGAACTTCGTGGTAACATCGAATACCTTGAATCATTTGAGGCTAATCTGGAAAAAGCAAATACAATTGCTTTCACTTTTGCAAAAATGGACAGCATAATGGAAGTGAAAAGCAAAAAAGAATGGGTTCGCTATTTTTTAGACATTTTCAACGAAGGCTTAAACAATGATATTGGAATGGCAGAAATTATGGGAAACCAAATAAACATATTTTCTAAAGTGGATGGGCAAAGGCTTAAGGAAGTACAACAAATTGCATATGAAGCCAGTCTTCTTGGAGAAAGAATTATTTCTTCAGTTAAAGCATATACAGAAAATAAATCGGAAGAAAAACTTACTGTTATCCTTGAGGATTTTAATAAAATGCACATTCTTACAGAAGATTTTGGGTCAAAAATTTACATAATAAGTACATATATTGCGAGCATATTAAAAATTAACCTAATTATTCTGATCATTATTCTCGGATCGTTAACCTATTTAATTACCTATAGGGTATCCCGATCTATAGCAAAGCCAATAAATCAATTAACAAACAGTTTTAATCAAATTGCAAAAGGTTACCTGAAATCTCCTGTCAGGATTAATTCAAAAAATGAAATTGGAGATCTTTCAAAAGCTTCCTCCAAAATTCAGGAAGGGCTTCTCAAAATAATAAATTATACTAAAAAAGTTGCAGAGGGTGAATTTAACACCGAATTAATACCTCATTCTAAAGATGATGAATTGACTCTTGCATTAAACGAAATGGCTTTCAAGCTTGAAGAAGCTAAAACAAATGCTGAAAAAGAAAAATGGTTACAAACAGGAATCAGTAAACTCGACGAACAAATGAGAGGCAATTTCTCGGTGCGTGAGTTATCTGATAAAATCATTAGTTTTTTAAGTGAATTCCTTGGTGTTCCTATTGGGGCAGTTTATGTTTACGATGATTTATTAAAACAACTGGAATTTACCGGATCAATAG
>JABMQB010000235.1 GCA_013203525.1 Mariniphaga sp. | reverse complement strand
TTCGCTGGTTGAAATTTTATATACCAGTGTAGAATATGATTATTCATTTAATTATGAGAATCCCTCTTGTCATAGTGACTTTATAACTTTTACATTAAATATTATTAATGAAAAAGGGGAAGTTTTACTTAAAGAAGAAGAAATAAATGACTATGCAATTATTGAATCGGACGGGAGTAAAAAATTATTTGTTTACAAGAATCCGGATAAAGGATATACTAAAAAAACTGAAACAATAGTATATGCAATTTCTGAATAAAGAATATGAAAAACAAATTTGGTGGTTTTGTCAATTTTATATGGAAAAATTATAGCAACGAAACTGTTTTATGAAAAGAATTAACTTGATTCACAAAGAACCAGATAACCACTGTTTTGAAGTATTAAAAAGGTCCCTTGTTGAAGATAAAGAATTAAAGAAGTTCGGAATTGACGAAAACACTCTCCTTCAAAACCTGCCTGAAAAAATAGTTAATAATTTCCTGGAATTTTTAGGTATAGATAAGAAATCTCACGATTTAATGTTACGCTTAAACAAGTCAGGGGCTTTGATTATTGAATTTGAGGAGGAATTAATCTTTGATACTTGATATATCTTCAACTTCCATGAAATTTTCATTTCGTTTTTAACCAGTAAAAAGTGAGACTTTTAACCTTCCGGCGTTTTAGCTCTTGCCAGAACTTGTTAAACTTATTAGGTTGGGCAGCCATATTTATTTTGGTTTTTATTCTTTTCAGGAAAATAATTTTGTTGATATTAATCAGTTGCCAGTTTAATCTTGGTTTATACCCTACTAATTTAAAAGGTTTTTAATATAATTACAATAATTGCAGTATAAATCATTTTTTATAAACCAGTCAGATACTTTTAATGCCGATGTACAGATTTTTTATATTAAGCCTTGGCCAAGGTTTTTTACTTTCCACTTCTCCACCTTGTAGCTTGTTTTATGGGGAAGATGCCTTTGTTAACATATTTTACGTCTTCTACTGAATAGAAGGCATTTGGGTTGTATTTTCTGATAATCCCTTCAACAACGGGGACATCATTCCTTTTCAGGACAGTATAAATAATACTAACATTCTCGGCTGAGCCCTGTGCGTTCAGGTGTGTAATTCCATACCCTGATTCTTTTAAGCTGGTAATTAATTTTGATGATTCTGTGCGGGTTACAATTTGAATACGTACAATTCCAACAGCAAGCTTTTCTTCGATTATTAGTCCTATATAATTTCCGGTTGCAAAACCGGCTGCATAGGTTACAAAACAAACCCAGTTATCCAAATTTTCGAATATTTTTGAAATAGCAATAAGCCATAGAAGTACTTCAAAAAAACCAAGAATTGGGGCCAATATTTTTTGTCCTTTTGATACCATCACAATTCGGACGGTACCAATTGTAACATCGAAAATACGGGCAATAAATATCAGGATTGGGAGGATTAGATAGGTAAATAGAGACGTTTCGTAAAAGGTATCAAGTAAAATCATCCTGAAATTTTTAGCTAATATAAGAAATTACAGAATTGGATAGTGCAATAAGTCATCCAGAGCTTGTCTAAGGGTGATAAACAAAGCAACACAATCATAGTTCGACCATCGAGTAATCGGGGCAGGCAGGCTCACTATGAAATTAGATATCAGATTTTTAATTTTTAATATTCCGAAGTAAAATGAAAAGAAATATCTTTAAATTCATCTTGTGCCATTTGCAGGATAAATTGCGAATCGGCCATAAAAACATCACGCCCCCGTTTGTCTTTAGCCATTTTCTGGTATTTACGTTTTTTGAATTCTTCTAAAGACGCATGATTATCACTTTGTATCCAACATGCTTTATACATTTGAATTGGCTCAAACCGGCATTTGGCTCCATATTCATGTTCGAGGCGGAACTGGATAACTTCAAACTGAAGCTGGCCTACAGTTCCTATAATTTTCCGTCCATTAAACTGGCTGGTAAATAACTGCGCAACTCCCTCGTCCATTAACTGGTCAACTCCTTTACCCAGTTGTTTCGATTTCATTGGGTCTGCATTTTCAATATAACGGAAAAGTTCGGGTGAAAAACTGGGTAATCCTTTAAAATGAATGTTTTCACCTTCGGTTAAGGTGTCACCGATAATAAAATTCCCGGTATCAGGTAACCCAACAATATCGCCCGGATAGGCAAAATCAACAATTTCTTTTTGCGAAGCCATAAAAGTTGTTGGGCTTGAAATGCGAAGGGTTTTGCCCAACCTTACATGTTTATATGTTTTATTTCTTTCGAATGTGCCGGAACAAACTTTTAGAAATGCAATCCGGCTTCTGTGGTTTGGGTCGATATTGGCATGTATTTTAAAAATGAATCCGCTTAGTTTTTCTTCCTCAGGTTTTACAATTCGTTCATCGGTTTGCACCGGTTGCGGGGTTGGGGCAATTTCTACAAAGGTATGGAGCAGTTCTTGAACTCCAAAATTGTAAAGTGCGCTACCAAAAAAAACAGGTGCCAGTTCTCCTTCTAAATAGGGTTTTGATTCAAATTCAGGGTAAACACCTTCAACCAGTTCAAGTTCTTCTCGAAGCGTTTCTGCATCATCACCTATATAGTTTTCTAACTCGGAAGATGAAATATCCTTAAACTCAACTTTTTCTTCAATATCCTGAATGCTTGGGTCAAACAATTTTAGGCTGTGATTATACAGGTTATAAACACCCTTAAAATCGGGGCCGTTGTTAATTGGCCAGCTTAATGGCCTGACTTTTATTTTTAACTGATCTTCGATTTCATCCAACAGAGAAAATGTATCCTGGGCCGGGCGGTCCATTTTATTGATAAAAACAATAACCGGTGTTTTTCGCATCCGGCAAACGTTCATTAGTTTTTCGGTTTGTGGTTCAACACCTTTTGCAGCATCAATAACTATTATTACGCTGTCGACGGCGGTAAGCGTGCGAAATGTATCTTCCTGAAAATCCTGATGGCCGGGAGTGTCGAGGATATTTATTTTATATCCTTCATACTCAAATCCCATTACTGAAGTTGCTACTGAAATACCCCGTTGGCGTTCAATCTCCATAAAATCGGAGGTTGCTCCTTTTTTTATTTTATTATTTTTTACAGCACCGGCAATATGGATAGCCCCACCAAACAAAAGTAACTTTTCAGTTAAGGTTGTTTTTCCAGCATCAGGATGGCTGACAATCCCAAATGTCCTTCTTCGTTTTATCTCCTCAGAAAATTTCATGCGCTTTAAAAATTGAACGCGCAAAAGTAGGGAAAGAAGTTTGAAGATTAAAGTTAATTGTGAAAAGTTTGAAAAAATGCTGGTAATCAATTTATTGCACTAATAATTTTTTTCCGCAATTATCACATGTATAGTTATAAAACCGAATAGTACCTTCACAAGTATCACATTTCCAACGTTGTATTTGATATTTGTAATAATTTTCAATTCCCATTGATTTTATTTTTGGAAATTGATAAGGAATTTCAAACCGGTATGTAAACCGCGGATCATTTTCGTGAGTTGAAAGTAGTTTTTTCCTGTAAATATTACAGGGATATTCTTTACAATCGATACAATATTTTAACTTCATTTTATCGTAACAGCAAACTCTGATTTTACAACCCCATTTGCTTTGCCTCTTTTGGTTCTTATTATCGGAAGCACAACCCAGGCATGTTTTATTATACGAAGGGCATGCGCCGCAAAATACTCCGCAAGGTGCTAATTCATCAAAATTGTTTTTTTGCTTTAAATATTCCATTTAAGGATTTATTCTGTTTTCAAATTGTCTTCCATTTCCCTATAAATATCCAGAATCTTTTTAGCATATTCAGGTAAAGCTTCAATATAACCCCAGGCCGACTGGGTTTGGTAAATTCCGTCGTAGGCAGAATCATGGTACGAATGAATAATATGAGGAATTTCTTTTTCATTTAAAATACTATCCATTACCTGGGCTTCGATACCATTTTTAAGTGTGAGTATTTTTTCTGTTTTTTCCATGGAATATTAGTTTTATTTAATTCTTAATTGTTGGTTTTAAATAGTTTGGCCTTTAGGTAAAATCATTAAATTATGAATTATTAAATGGATGCGCAGGATTTTTATAACTTTTCTTTCACCTTAATTCCATTCCTTCGAATTATATAAGCAGGTACACCCACAACAACACAGTTTTCAGGGACATCTTTTACAACAACTGAATTTGCTCCGGCTTTAGAATTGTTCCCTATTTTTATACCACCTATTATTTTAGCCCCGGCAAGTATAGTAACATTATCGCCTATTGTGGGAGAATCAGTTGTATTTGAAAATCCAATTGTAACCTGTTGGTTTATCCAGCAGTCTTTTCCTATTGAATTTGCCGCTATTATAGTGGCAAAACCATGTTGAATAAATAATCCGGGTCCAATATCTTCTGTAGTTATAAAAAGGGTATTCATTTTTGGGCACATCCAGCTTATCAACCTGGAATAACCCCCAATTCTTTTATAGAAAAGATTTCGAAATTCAGGGAAAAATGTCATTAGCTCTAAAAAACCAAATTGAATGTTTTTTGCCCTGTTCTTTATTTGCAACCATCTCTTTATTTCATATTTAATAATCTTTTTACTTTTATGGGTATTAAGAAGCACAATGTGTGGAATAAGCCTTATTGCACTAATAAGTATTAATAATTTCATCTATCTATATTTAAAGTTTTAGAATATTCTGAATATTAATTTTGTAAATCTAAAAGTAATAAAAACTATCTTCCAATCTATAATGTTGGTCGAAATTGAACATAGTGATTTAGCTATGTGACGTGCGACAGAATGGAACATAAGCAACATAGCTGTTGTTGTATAGTGTTTTCGTTTTTTAAATCATTTCATTCATCCTTTTTAAATAAAACATGCAAATAGAATATACTTTTTAATGATTTATTTAAAGAGCTGATTCAATTGATAGCTCTAGGACTCTATAAGAATTATTTTCACCTGGGTTTACTTCATCGCATTTAATAATCACAATCATATCAAGGGAAGGAATAATTGAAATCATTTGTCCTCCCCAACCATCAGCCTCAAAAATTAGAAATAATACTTAAAAAGCAAGAGGAAAACTAAATTGTGATAATAAACCAAACTAACAAACCTCAAATAAAAACAAATCATTCCCCATAATAGGAAGCTCTCATGCCGGTTTCGTCAACACCACGTTCAGGCTGGGTCGTGCCGACCACCCGAACGCTTAATTATTGTGTGCAGTTTATTGTTTATCAGTCTGTTTGCTTAATATTGTAATAATAAATCCTATTATCGGACTGAATAGAATTGACCAAAAAATTGATTTACCATATCCTATTTCACGTTTTGCTCCAATGTACTGTGCAATCAAATGAGCCAATACGATGTAAAGCACAATAATTATAATCCAGATGTAATTCATATTTTAAAGTTTTAAGTAAGTTTCTGACCAAGTAAACATTTCATGCAATTATCTTTTATTTCAAAATATTCCTTATTCATTATCTATCATATTTCGTTCTCTTAAATGTCTAGTCCTAAGATACGGCTACAGGTTAAACATTATTTTAAGCTACATTTTTAAACACGCTATTTGGTGTTTTGTACCTTAAAGATACATGAAGCCTTTTATTATTATAAATTTTAATTGCACTTTTT
>JABMQB010000234.1 GCA_013203525.1 Mariniphaga sp. | reverse complement strand
GAGCTCATTATATTGAATGTTCATATGCAGTGCCGTATTACTATAACAAGATTGCAAGAGTTGACGTGTATAAGGATGGAAAGCGCAGCGAAAAAGTATTTACGTTAAATGTGCGTTATATTGATTTCGATATTAAACATAATTTTCTTAGATATATTGAAGCCATACGCAGGAGAGATCTATTAAGATCTCATTCTGTTGGGAGCAGTATATTGTATTCAAACAGGTTGGAGGATCAACTTGATATAGGGTATGAGTTGTTATCAGAAGATGTGTATGCATTACTTGAGCACCCTCCTTGTTGGAAGGAAGGAGTGATACCTTTTGAAGGTTCTAGTGAAAGACTTGAGGGCAAAGATTTGCAAAAGGTGAACTGGAATGGTTTTCGTCTTCAAGCATGGGGAAAGATATGGAAGTAGAAATAGCTGAGTTTACATTGTCGAACCTTGTTGTTGGACAGAAAGATACGATGGAAGTGGATGTTTCAATTGATGATATTGATGAATTTGCAGAGATATCAGGTGATTATTCACTAATCCATATGGATAGTACCTTTGCCAAAGCACAAGGCTTTAATAGTCGTGTTGCACATGGTATGTTAATAGGAGCGCTTGTATCTGGATTTATTGGGAATAAATTACCTGGACGTTATGGTATTTTACAAAGTATTGACATAGGATTTAGGAAACCTCTTGAACCTCCAGATACAATACAGATAAATGGAGAAATAATAAGTATTTCAAAAAGCACTAGTCAGATTGTTGTGAAGATTACAGTTTCTAACAGTAAAGGTTCCAAAGTGGCTATTGCTAAGGTAAAAAGTATTATAAGGATTAATTCATAAATTAAGGAAATAAATAATGTCAAAGTTATGGTTAAATAGTGACAAAAACGAATCGGTTTTTATAAAGTTATTTCAAATTATAAATAATAAATACCCCAATTATGCTTCCCAATGGCTTAATAGTTTAAAGGATTTTGGCAAAGATTGGGAAGATGAAATTTCAAACAATATTTCTAAGGTTTTTGGTCCAGAGTATAATGACAGATGGGAAGAAGCTGCCACTGGGTATGCAGAGTTTTGTACGGAAGCACTCCGTGCACAAGTGTTTTTCGAGAAACACGGATACTACAAAGCATCTAGTTATTCTGACATAGTGAAAGAATGTTATCATGACGCTGATTATATGAAGGTGCGTTATCTTCCAGGACAATATCTGTCGCATTATATATGGCCACATCATCAAAAAATGTTGCGTCATTTTGTAAGAGAGTTAATACCAAAGATTATATGTGAAGTGTCTATCTTTTATGAAGTGGGAGTTGGGTGTGGAATGTATTCACAAAGATCACTTCAGATGATGCCAAAAGCATATGGTGTCGGTTATGATATAAGTGATTATGCATTAGAATTTACTTTTAATGTAATTAAAAAACATAACTTACAAGAACGTTATGAGATTAAAAACCAGGATATTATCTCAAGTCCTATTGAAAAAAAAGCTGATTTTATTATAAGTCAGGAAGTTCTAGAACATCTTGAGGACCCACAGAATTTTATAAATGGACTTTATAATGCTACCCGACCTGGTGGATGGGGTTATATCACAGCTGCAATAAATGCTGGTCACACCGATCATATCTTTCTTTATCGAAATCCTGAAGAAGTAAGAACACAAATTGAGAAAGCAGGTTGGTCAATTTATGACGAACAAATTGAGTCTAATTATATGGAAAAACCTATAGAACTTAGACCTACTATTGTTGGATATCTTGCTCGAAGATAGGGGATAGTCAAATGACTTCAAGTATTTCACTGAATAATCAAACACTTCGTAACAAGTTCAATAAGGATGAGTTCGCTTCGGCGATTTCAGATATTAAAACAATTGTAGCTACATCATTAAAAGTGTATGATTACCAGAAGATTAATCGGCTAATAGATGAATATCGAGAGTCATTGATTAAATTTTTAGATCGTGAACCTTTAAAACTTGCTATACTGGGAGGTTTTACAACTCAGCCTATTGCTGTAACACTCAGAGCATTATTGCTCGGTGAAGGTTGTCTGATAGATATTTACGAATCTGAATATAATTCGTTTAAAATGGAGGTTTTAAACTCTCAAAGTGCTCTATATTCTTTTAAACCTAACATGGTTTTATTCGCTACATGCTCTAAAAATATTGAAACATTTCCAAATATTGGTTCAAGCAGTGACGACGTTGAATCGATGACAAGTAATTTTGTAGAGGACTATAGAAATTTATG
>JABMQB010000022.1 GCA_013203525.1 Mariniphaga sp. | reverse complement strand
TTCTTTATCATTTCTAATGTATTACAATATAGTTCGTTTGATAGTTTTAATTGTTCTTTAAAATATTCAGGTAATCCATTTTTAAATTCCCAAAGTTGACCAATTACCTCATCATTTGATGAATTCATTGTAAAATCAAATCTATAGTTGGTTTCAAATTGATAATAATGTACAATCTCTTTCCTGTATTCATTTATTTCTTTAAATGAATTTTTTGAATTAAAAATCAACAAAAGCCTGTAAGTTAAATACTTGCAGACTTTTAAATTTATAATGGAGCACATGCGGGACACATTGTTGCGTTTATTTAGAAATTTCAATTCAAGTAGTACCACTTTCAGAAAAGGTATAAAACTATCTTATTGCTTAAACCTGTAATATATATAATACATTTGCTCATAAATTCTTAAAAATCTCCTCAGCAATCACAATATTCTAAACCCGTGTGATCCATACGATGGTGGTGATACCGGTTTTGATCCGTTTCTTGATTTATTAGAAGATGCATGCTCGGTTTTTGGTGGTAAAAAACTCAAATATAAGTATGAAGAAATTTTAAAATGATACAAGCTGATTTTTAAAAGCATAGATAACTAAATTTACAGTGTTAACAGTCCCTGTTTTTTGAAAAAGACTGCTTTTATGTTTCTCTACGGTTTTAGTGCTTAAAAAAATACTTTCAGCAATTTGATCGTTGTTGAAACCTTTACAAACCAACTCCAAAATTTGCTTCTCACGCGAAGTAAAATGAGGCAAACCTAATTTTAGGTTCCTTTGTTCTTTATATTTATTCAGGTTACGGGTAATAATTTCAATAATCTCATCTGAAAAATAACAGCCTCCCTTATATACTTTTTTTATAGCTTTTTCAAAATCCTCTAAATTCGAACGTTTTAACATATACCCTTCCACCCCAGCTAATAACATTTGTTCAACATAGTCTTCCTCAAAAAATGTTGTTAAAGCAATGATTTTAATATTCGGGTATTTTTCTAATCCTATTTTAGTCGCTTCAATCCCATTTAATTTTGGCATATTTATATCCATCAATACAATATCCGGGATTTTAACTTTCATTACTTCCAAAAATTCTTCTCCATTTGAAGCTTCTCCAATAATCTCAACAAATTCGAAATTATTTAATAGAAGTAATAAACCATCGCGGAATATTTTATGGTCATCAACAATTACAACTGATATTTTCTTTGTACTCATTTTTTTAATCATTAACCTATACTAAATTGAATAACAATAATTACTCCTTTTCCATGCTCGCTTTTAATCGAATAAGTACCTCCCAGCGATTCGACCCTATTAATCATATTATTTAATCCGGTTTTCTCACCATTAGCTGAATAATCTAACAAAGGATTAAAACCAACTCCATTATCAGAATAATAAAGGAACACTTTTTTCTTTTTATTAAAGAGTTCTATTTTTGCTTCGTTTGCATAAGAATGTTTAAGAGTATTATTTATCAATTCGTTGCAAATACGGTAAATGGCAATTTCCATATTCTCAGATATGCTAACATTAAAACTTTGTGATTCAACATGGAAATAAATATTCCCAATATCGTTCATTTTACTACATATAATTTCTAATGATTCAGTTAAACCATGTATATTTAATATAGATGGATTCAAATTATTAATAGCACCTTCAAGGCTTTCCAACGCCATGTCAGAAAGTTGTTTCACTTTGCTTAGTTTATGATTTGTTTTTTCATTAAAAATAAAATCTTTTTCCAGAAGTTTCGTGTACAAGCTAATACTTGAAAGTAATGATCCAAGCCCATCATGAAGGTCGGCCGCAATCCGTTTACGTTCCTTATTCTCAACTTCAGTCGATTTTTCGAGGTATTGTCTTTCTGCCAAAAAATAAGCATTTATTAATCGTATAATTAATACTAAACAAAGAATCAAGAATCCAAAGGTCAAAATTAAAAGGGTAAATATTTTCCCCTTAAAATTCGAATTTAGTTTTGCTATATAATCAAGAAGATTATTTTCAAATTCAAGAAATGTCTTCTGAAAATCATCATACTCCTGGATAATCGACGAATCAATTGTATTTATTTCTTCTTTAAAACCCAAAGAAATTAGTTCTTGCAACAGGTCAATATGCACTCCAATTTTAGAAAGTATTTCACTAAAATTCCGAGATAATTTTTTGTTGCTAATTTTGGAATTTTTTCCATTAAACGAATTTAATGAGGAAATCATTTTTTTTGCATTTGCAAGCCCATCTAAAATTTCAATATTCACAGAAGTATCATTAACCAAAAAATAATCGTTTAATTTTATCCTACTATGAGAAACTTCAATTTCTATATTTTTTGAAAACTCTACAAGTAAAAGGTGCTCCTGGTCCAATTTTAAACTTTTAATAAACGTAAATATTATTCTACTAAAAGCAAGAATGCAAAAAACAAGTACGACTATTACAACTTTACTTTTAAGAAATTTAATGGCCTTCAAATTCATATTCAAACATCATTGATAATTTTGAAATGTAATTTAAGCTTTTATTTCAAATAAAGTCGTCTTTCGTATCAAAACTATGTACACTAATTTCTTTCATTACACAAGGATAGCAAGACAAAACAAGCCATGTTATGTACATGGCATGCAGAACTATAAGTAATATTCCGCACCCTTATAGAAAGAATTTACGACAACTTCATTTATTCGTTTCAATCCACATGGATTTAATTTAGCTCTTGTTTGAGGATATGAACCATATGTTACTGGACAGATATTAAAATTGCCAGTGGATAAGTCCTCTCCCTAACTGTTTAATACAATCAACTATTTCGAAATATTATAAACCATCAAAGCATTTCCGTGCCTAATGTACATTCGTTTATTATGAATAACAGGATGAGCCCAGTGCTGATCAGTACCCAGCAGAACTGCAAATTTGCTGATAATTTCAAAAGAATCGGGGTCCATTTTAACCAATGCAACTTCCCCTTCTTCGCTGTAGCAATAAAATAAACCTTCAGCATAAACTATTACGCCGCCGCCTAAATCAGATGAAATTAACTTTTCTTCACCCACTTGTACATTAACAGAATACCAGTTTCTTGTGCGATATGAAGAGCCATATATTGTCCCGTCAAGGATCACAATCCCCCCCATCAGATTTTTAAACTCATCATTTCTATAAAGTTGTTCCACACTTTTGCCATCGGCTGATAATTTTAAAGCTAGTAAGCCGCTATTACCCTCACGAGAAGAAGTACTTGAACAATAAACTATGCCTTTATCATAAACAGGAGTATTTGCATGAATATTATTGGTTTGCAACTGGATTGCCCTCCAGTAAAACTCACCGGTATCCGCGTCTATCCCAATTACTGAAGATGCGGTCATTGTAATAATTAAGCGTATATTGTTATGCTCTACCAACAATGGAGAACAGTAAGCTGAAAGTTCGCCAAAACCCTTACTTGTCCAAACGGTTTCACCGGTATGCCGGTTGAGCGCAACAACATTGTGTTCCGGACCACCGGGTGTGCAAATTATTTTATCGTCATCAATAAGCACCGACTCAGCAATTCCCCATTGAATGTTTTTCCCATTAAACTTTTTCAACAAATCCACTGACCAAACTTTTGTTCTATTATCGGCATTAAAACAAAACACCTCGCCCATTCCGCTTACAAAATAAACCAATTCATTTATAACAAGCGGTGTAGAACGTGAACCCGAATAATTCACATGCCATTCTTCACCATATTCTTTTTGCCACAGTAAATTGCCATCCATATCAAACGAATACAGCACACCAGATGTATCCGGCATCCCGGTTACAAAAACTTTGTTATTTCCGATTCCCGGGCTGCTATGACCGGCACCCAGTCCCTCATAACTCCATATCAGATCCGGACCATTCTCAGGCCAGGAATCCAATAACCCGGTTTCATAATAAATTCCTTGCCGGTCTGGACCACGCCAGTGCGAAACATTTTCTTTTTGCTTTGTACACGAAAATAAAATCAAAAATCCTAATCCAGATAATAGCAGTTTCCTATTCATATTTTATTAATAATAATAATTATCGAATAATATTGCAAAACCTTAATGTATTTCAGCACAATGCTAAAAGCTTCTAATTTCTAAAAACCAATCCGATCCGGTGGTCAATTATTCTACGTACTACCTTAAATCTAATAATGATATCGGACTTTTTATGTATGCCTTTAACAATGCCACAATAAAACTCATTTTAAAATAAAACTTGGATTACCCCAAAATTGCATTTCAAAATTATAATTGCTAAAAAATTTTTACTATTGGTGGGTTTCCTAATATTATGAGGAATCCTTTAGTATCCCATTTCTTTATTGCTAATTCATTTTGTGGAATTTATAATCTCCATTGTCTATTTTACATGTAAAATACAATTTTACGAAGTAAACGACATTAATCTTTAAATGGCGGTTTTGTTTGTATACTCCCTTAAGTTACAAACCCATACTAATTAAGAAGGTTGCAGCAAACGCAATAATGGCATAAAGTTCTGGAAAAACTGCCAGTACCATTGTTTTACCAAAAATATCGTGTCCCGAACCAATCCCTGCTATCCCATTTGAGGTTACACCTCCCTGGTTTAAAGCCGAGAAAAATCCAACAAACCCAAGGGTTAAACCAGCTGCCAGAATTGCCATCCCTTGGAGCATGGTCATTTCCGGGGAAATAATTCCCTGGTTGTTAATGATGAAGAAACCTGCGAATCCGTACAATCCCTGTGTCCCAGGA
>JABMQB010000233.1 GCA_013203525.1 Mariniphaga sp. | reverse complement strand
TCCTTACCATTCCATTTTCCACCACCAGCCAAAACAGTATAAAGGGCATCGTAATGCATGGTTTCAAAAATTGTAAATTCAGTAAAATTTATAGTTCCCATATTGTCAACAAACTGGCGTTCTTTTGGCAATTCATTTAACGGAGGAACAACCTGAGCCCTGCTCCTGCGGCCTGTTACACCCGGTCCAAAAGCCGTAATTCCCGGTTTCAATCCCCAACCTTTTGCTTTAGTATAAGCACTTTCACGATCGTGAATATTATGCACCTGATGCGACCCAAGCCCGGTAACATAGCTGATACCAATTGGATTAAGTCCTACTTTAAAATCCATTAATTCAGATGCTGCATCAAAGTATTTTTGTTCTTTCGATAACATCCATTGTAGCATTGGATTGGCAGCATATTGTGGTTGCCTTACATTATGTCCCCAACCACCACGGGCAGGATTATTTCCAATGGGGTAAGCATGGTTCCGTAATTCAGCTATGTTTGCATCAGCAGCATTTTTTATAGCTTGTTTAAAGAAATTTACAATTTCGGGGTCGGTTGTTGCTTCTTTTTCAATAATATATGAAAAGATATAAGCCGGATTATCAAACCTATCGTTGTTTAACGAATAACCTGGAGTAACCCAAAGGTTATCTTTTAAACCATCTGCAATTTTATACAATTCCTTTATTTTCTGATGATCTGATTCCTCATTTAAAAGCAGGTATCTTTGAATGTGGTAATAAAGCCTCTCAGGATCAGCCATTGCTTCACTGCCTGCCTTCATAGCCATTTCTGCTCTTTTTACCAGGCCAGCTGATCTTTCAGGATTATAAGGTTTCATTATACGTGCAAGGTGCATAAATAAACCAGCACCAATACAGGTAGCCCTATCGTCAATTTTTACAGTTCCGTATTTTTTATCGTCCAGGTCGAGAGGTGCTGCAAACGGATCAGGATACCCTCTGGTTTCTGTCCCGAAGTGGATAGTGCCATCCTCATTTTGCAGGTATTCCCAGGCCAAAGTTCCCCATTCCGCTTCATCAATAATATCAGGGATGTCATTTGTGTAATTCAAAATATGGTAATTTTCATCAAAGTCACCCGGAATATCATATTGCCCATCAGAGAAATAGTCAGGGAAGGCTTCCCAAATCATCAGGTTAAGTACCGGATTTGACATGTGGTAGGCTCTTCTATCTGCATCGCCCGCATCATGGTAACCGCCATACATTGTAAAAGTAGGTTCATCGCCAACTACATCAATATTTGCTTCGCCAATAGGTCCATCTACATCATAAATAAGTGTGTGGCATGGATTTTTCCTGAGATCCGGATCATGAACTGCGCATCCACACCTTTGTAGGTATTGAGCCCGGAAAATAGTATATGCAAGTTGTTTTGAAAATTCACCTCCAACTCCAAAAGGATGAGAAGAACCATAACCCTTCACAGCAACTTTGTAAGGGCCACCTTCTGGAACATCTGCCAGATTGATACGGTAAACAAAATCGCCCGAACCTTCATCTTCGCCAATTTCCTGTAATTTCCCTGAAGCAACTACTTTTTTGGATTTTGTATTAAATACTTCATACGAAGGCAAATCACCTTCAATTTTTTGAACACCTCCTGTACCTAACCAAATGGCAAAATTTGCATACCTGACCTTTGAAAGGGCACTATAGCCTATTTGGTTGGTTTTAATCGATTCACAGAAAATTTCTTTTTCTTTAAATTTGATGTTCATTTTTCCATAAGGAGTTTCCACTTTGTATTTTTCTCCTTCCTTCAGTATAGAGGTTTTCAGGTAAATATGGTGGTCGTAAGGATCACCTTCGGTAGCGTATTTGTAGATTTCTGTTGCAGCTTTCCCATTAATTTTCCATTGCGATAAATCGTCAATATTAATTTCATTAGCTTTTACCGAATCTCCGGCAAAAAAAGCAACCAATACATTATCGGATGCTGTCCGGATTTCTTTCAGGGTTACTTTTGCATTTACATTTGATATTCCAAAGATTAAGGCAAGAATAATTAGAAAAGAGATTTTTTTAATCATGATATTTATTTTGTTGGTTTAGATTTTAAAGTGTTTTGATACAAATTTAGCTGAATGGTTTAAATATATCATAAAATTTATTGGATCAACGCCTCGTATAAAACCTCCACCGGATGTTTGGCCCTTTTGCCTGTACCGTCTTTGATATGATGCCGGCATGAAGTTCCAGGTGCGGAAATAAGAATATTCTTATTCGCTTCCTTTACGGCAGGGAAAAGAACCAAATTTCCAATTTTCATTGATAATTCATAATGTTCTTTTTCATAGCCAAACGATCCAGCCATTCCACAGCAGCCCGAAGGAATTTCCTTAACAGAATAATTTTCAGGTAACGAAAGCATTTTTATTATAGTTTCTGTTGAAGCTATAGCCTTCTGTTGACAATGCCCGTGAAGCAGTATCTCTTGTTTATTAAAAGTAAAGGCATCAGAAGTGATGTTTCCTTTTTCGATTTCATTCGTAATAAATTCATCAAACATAAGGGTATTGCTGGCAAGGTTTTCTGCATCAGATTGTAATTCTTTATCAACCAGTTCCGGGTATTCATCACGGAAAGCAAGGATTGCAGATGGTTCAATTCCGATTAAAGGTGTTTTTTCTGAAATAATATCTTTTAAAAGATTTATATTTTCTGTTGCTATTTTTTTTGAAGTACGCACCAATCCTTTCGAGAGGAATGTTCGCCCACTTTCTTTATGCAAAGGTATTTTGACTTCATAGCCCAGTTTGGTTAAAAGGAGGATAGCCTTAATTCCAATATCACTTTCATTGAAATTAGTGAACTCATCATTAAAAAGGTAAATTTTCTTTTTAGGCTGCTGAGGATTCAAGGCTGAAATGTTGCCAGCCCATTTATTTAAAGTCAATTTTGAAAGTTTAGGAACCTGCCTTTTTTGTTCAAATCCTATGGCTTTTTTAACCAAGGAGGCATTCATTAAAATATTGGAAATCGGCCGGAAAAACATTGCCAGTTTATTAAGCCTTGGTAGGTAAGCAATAATTTTCGATCGAAATGGAATACCATGTATGTCATAATATTGTTGTAAAAACTCAGCTTTTAGTTTTGCCATATCAACTCCTGAAGGACATTCCGATTTACAGGCTTTGCATGATATACATAAATCAAGGATATCATAGATTTCACCTTGGTCAAATGGATTTTCTTTTTCTGAAGAATAAAGAAATTCACGAAGCAAATTTGCCCGTCCACGTGTGCTTTTATCTTCATCGCGGGTAGCCATATAGGTAGGGCATAGGGTACCACCAATTTTTTCACTTTTCCGGCAGTCGCCCGAACCATTGCATTTTTCGATACTTCTGAAATATCCATTATTTTTTGAAAAGTCGAAAGTAGTTTTAAATTCAGGAGTTGGTTTTCCGGGAATAACACGAAGGCTTTCTGTAATTGGAGGTGTATCGGTAATTTTTCCAGGATTAAAAATATTGTTAGGATCCCATGCTTTTTTTACTTTTTTCAGAAGTTGATAATTATGTTCGCCCAGCATAAAGGGAATAAACTTTCCACGAACGCGCCCATCGCCATGTTCACCGCTCATTGAACCACGGTATTTTTTTACAAGTGATGCCACTTCATCCATCAGTTTCTCAAACAGGTCAACATCGGTTTTTTCTTTAAAATTTATGAGTGGGCGAAAGTGAATTTCACCGGTGGCAATGTGTGCATAAAAAACACTTGTTAATCCAAATTCTGATAATACTTTTTTAATATCAGCAACATAATTGGGTAAATATTCGGGATGTACTGCAGTGTCTTCAATACCCGGTACACCTTTTCTGTCGCCGGGTATATTTGAAAGAAGCCCAAGGCCTGCAGTTCGTAATGCCCAAACACGTTTTATTTTGTCTTCGCCTGTAACCAATGGAAAATGGTAACCCAGTCCGGCATCACGTAAATCTTTTTCAAGTTCTTTTGCAGTGGTGTTTAATTCTTCTTCCGTTTCAAAAGAAAACTCAATCATCAACATGGCCCCCGGATCACCCTTGACAAAAAAACGATTTTTGTTTTGTTCAATGTTGGCTTTGGTGCATTGCATCACTGTATCGTCCATTAATTCAATGGCTGTTGGTTTATGTTTTAATGCAATTAGGTTTCCTAATAATGATTCCTCCAGTGTTTCAAAATGCGCACAAACCAAACCTTTGTATTTGGGTGGGAGAGGGATGAGGTTTAGTTTTATCCGGTATGAAAATGCCAGCGTTCCTTCCGACCCGGCTAGCAATTTGCAAAAATTGAAAGGCTGCCCTCCTTGTGTAAATATTTCTGAATCCAACAATGCATCTACGGCATAACCCATATTACGCCTTGTGAGTTTTGGATCTGGAAATTTTTCGCGGATTTCTTTCTGGCTTTCAGGATTTGAAAGGATTTCATTAATGTTCGAGTATATCGCTTTTTCAAGTTTATTTGAATTTCCATTTAGTTTTTGCTGAAATTCTTCTTTTGTAAGCACTTTAAAAGTTACTTCCGAACCATTGGAAAGTAAAGCATCAATTTCAAGGATATGTTCGCGGACACTGCCATAAAC